>JBJSXS010000945.1:0-4924 GCA_046086545.1 Gemmata sp. | reverse complement strand
TCGGCGTCGCGGCGGCGGTCCCAGGCGCAGAGCACGGCGGTCCACGTCCGGGTAAGCACCTCGCCGGTGAGAATCTCTTCGAGCCGCTTCTTCTGCTCGGCCGTCAGCACCGCCTTTTCGTCCTTCTCGCGCGAGAGCTTGAGTTCCTTGATTTTGGCTTCGTGCTTCGCGATTTCCTCGTTGTACTTTGACTGCACCTTGTAGACTTCCTGGACCTGCGCGTCCGTGAGCCCGAGTTTCTTCCAGTTCGGCGGGAGCGTGCCCTTAACCTTTGTGGGCGGCTCGTCCTTCTTATCGACCTTCTTGGTGTCCTGACCGACAAGGCCGCCGGACAGGGACACGAGACCAGCGAACAGGGCGGCGAGCATTCCGACGCGAAGCATGGGCAACCTCGTCAGGTGAGTGGGAGTGCAGACAGCAGAGTCACAGGTGTATTATACTGAGCGACCGGCGAGTTCCCCCGCGCAGCAAAAAAATCTGGGCTCGGGAGATGCGGTGGCTACCCGCCGCACCCCGTCGGACCGCGTTCCCCTTCCGACGCACCGCTGACCGCTTCGGCCATAACCCGCAACTGAATCACGCTGCGCTCCTGTTCCTTCTCCCGGTACGCGCGACCCTTCTTCACGTTGACGTGGTCCCACGGCAGGTTCTCGCTGACCGGGCGCTGCCGCGAGCGGTAGAAGTCCACGTCGACGCCGCAGTCCCTGAACGCGCTCCACCACAGGTCCGGGCGGAAGCACTCCTTCCAGCCGTCGAAACGGGCGCCGCGGCGCCACGCCTCGTACAGCCCCGGAGAGACGCGGCGGTCCCCCCGCGTCAGTATGCCTTCGAGCAGGCTGGTTTCGATGTCGTGCTGCTTGATGCGGACCTGCTTGTTGCGCTTGCGGCGGTGGAGGTAGTCGCCGGCCCAGCGGAAGTAGTCGCGCGACTGCATGCCGTTCCACTGATAGGGCGTGTGCGGCTTTGGGATGAAGTTCGAGACGCTCGCGGTTACTTCCTTGAGCCGCCCTGTTGCCTGCCTGCCCACTTCGCTGATCGCCTCCGCGAGATCGACGATGCCGTCGAGGTCTGCGGTCCGCTCGCCCGGGAGCCCGCAGAGGAAGTAGAGCTTCACGTGCGACATCCCCTCCTTGAAGGCTTCGCGGCATCCTTCGACGAGGTCGTCGTTCTTGATCGGCTTCCTGATCTGGGTGCGCATGTCGTCGCGCGCGACTTCGGGCGCGAGTGTCATCCCCGCCTTGCGCCAGCCCTTCATCAGCTTCGGCACACTCCGGAGCTGGTGATTCACGCGAAGGCTCGGGAGTGACACGTTCACGCCGAGCGGCGCGAACACCTCGTGCATCCGCTTGACGAGATCCTCGAAGTGCGGGTAATCGCTGCTGGAGAGCGACAGCAGGCTGATTTCGTTCATGCCCGTGTTGCGATAGCTCTCCAGCGCCGCCTGCACGATCGTCTCGACCGAGCGCACGCGGAGCGGGCGCTTGATGACCGTGCTCTGGCAGAACCGGCACTGCCACGGGCACCCGCGCATGATCTCGATCGCGATCCGGTCGTGCGGCGTCTGCACGAACGACACCACCGGCTTCGTGGGGAGCGGGATCTCGTCGAGGTCTTGCGTGACCGTGCAACTCTCGATCTGCTGCGGCACGTCCGCACGAGTGCGGTTCACTGCGGCGATGGTGCCGTCGGCGTGATAATCGAAGGTGTAGAAAATGGGCGCGTAAGCCCAGCGCGTGCTGCCGACCAGTTCCGCAAGCATGTCGAGCCGCCGCCTCTCGGACAGGTCGCCGTCGCGGACCGCGACCTCCTTGAGCGCCATCCACTTTTCCATTACCCACGGCAACGACTCCTCGCCGTCACCGATGACGAACAGGTCCACGAACGGAGCGAGCAGTTCGGGGTTCTGCGCGCCGGGGCCGCCCGCGATCACGAGCGGATGGTCGACGCGGCGGTCCTTCGCGTGGTGCGGGATGCCGCCGAGGTCGATCATCGTGAGCAAGTTCGAGTAGCACACCTCATACTGAAGGCTGAACCCGACGATGTCGAACTCCGACAGCGGCGTGAAGGTCTCCAGACCGTACAGCGGGAGCCGGTTGCGGCGCAGCTCGCCCTCGAAGTCCATCCACGGAGCGAACGCGCGCTCGCACGCCCACTGCGGGTCGTTGTTCATTATCGTGTAAAGGACTTGCAGCCCGTGGTGGCTCATCCCGAGAGTGTACGCGTCGGGGAAGCACATGCACACCTTTCCGCGCACCGCGCGGTGGTCCTTCGGCACGGAGTTCAGTTCGCCCCCCGTGTACTGCGCCGGCGTCTTCACCCGCGGCAGCACCCGCATAACGGCGTCTCGCAGAGCGGTGTTCGTCATCGAATGGTCCCGGGCTGTACGTCAGAATCGGACCACGCCAATTATAGCAGCCCCGGGCGCGGACGCCCCGGCACACACCAGTTGGGCGAACGAATAAGCTGACCGTGAGAACGGAGACGTGAAATGATGAACGCGGAAACGGTGATAGATCACACGCGGCGGTGGGTGTCGGACGTCGTGATCGGGCTGAACCTGTGTCCGTTCGCGCGACGGGTGTTCGACGGCGGCCTGATCCGCTTCCTGGTGACCGGCGCGACCACCACTGAAGAGCTGCGCGAGGCACTCAAGGTTGAGCTTCAGGCGCTCGCGGGGACGCCCGCTGAAGAGGTCGAAACAGTGATTCTGATCCACCCGAGGGTGCTGACTGACTTCCTCGACTACAACGATTTCCTCGCGGAGGCCGACGCACTCCTCGCGGAACTCGACCTGGGTGGCGTAATCCAGATCGCGAGCTTCCACCCACGGTACCAGTTCGCGGGCACGAAACCGGATGACATTGGGAACTGCACGAACAGGTCGCCGTTCCCGTTGCTGCACCTGCTCCGCGAGAGCAGCGTGAGCGCCGTGAACGGCGACCCGGAAAAGCTCGGTGACATCCCGAAGCGGAACGTTGAAACGCTCCGCAAGCTCGGGCGGGCGGGCCTGCTCGCGCTCCTGAACCCGCCTACTTCTTGAACATCGCGTGGTTCTGGTCGCCGCGGCTGAGCATGTACGCGAGCAGGTCCAGAACCTCGTTCTCGTTCAACTCGTTCAGCAACTTCTCGGGCATGAGCGAGATGGCCGACGGCTTCACCTCGGTCACGTCATCCTTCTTGAGCTCGACCACCTTGCTAGAGTTCTCGGGGTCGGTGACGACGAGGTACTTGCCGCCGGAGTCGTTCACGATGCGGCCGGTGACGGTCTTGTCATCCGCGGTGCGGATCACAGACGCCTTGTACTGGTCCGAGATCACCTTGCTCGGCTCGACGATGGCTTCGGCCAGTTCCTTTAGCCCGAAGCGGCCCGCGACCTGCGACAGGTCGGGCCCGGTGGCGCCGCCGTCGCCGCCGAACCGGTGGCACACGACGCACCGCGACGCGCCGAACGCGCGCTGCCCGTTCTTGAAGTCGCGCCCGCTCTTGAGCTTGTTCTCCATCGCGACGAGGTCCGCTGTGGAGTACGCCTTGCCAGGTCCCTGCGCCTTGGGCAGCACCGGCGGGGTGTACGCGGGGCGCAGCCCGGCCGCCTCGATCGCGAGCCGATCCACGTCGCTCGCGTTCGCGAACGCGTCCTTCTCGATGTTTGTCAGGAACCCCTTGAAACTGGACCCGCCGCTCTTGGTCTGGGCCTCCTTGAGGAACCCGTAGTAGCTCTTCCAGCGCTCCGCGTTCCACCCGACGGTCGCGTTACGGAGCGTGAACAGGTACGACAACTTCTGCTGGTCGGCGGAGTTTTTCAACAGGTTCGCGATGGTGCCGCCGTACCCCCTGTTGCGCAGCAGCACCTCGTCCAATCCCTCCTGCGTGAGCGGCTTCGACGGCTTCTTCAACTCCTCGCACACCCACTGGACGATTTTGGGGTGCTTGAGGTACACGAGCACCTGCGCCAGTTCGCGGTTGACGTTGTCGGTGGGGCCGGGGAACAGCCCTTCGAGCTTCTGCCCAACGGCCTTTGCGGTGGTCTCGTCCGGCGCCCCGGTGCGGGTGAAGACGACTTGGTACGCCCGGAGCGCCTCGAGCACCTGCGGTTCGTTCAATTTCTTCGCCCAGAGCGCCCCCAGGGCAGCGAGCAGTTTCGGCTGGAGGGCCTTGTCGCCCTGGCGCGCCAACCCCACGACCGCGCCGATCACCGCGTCAGGTTCGGATAGGGCCAGCGCCTTGTCCTGCCACGCCATCACCGGTTGGTGCTCGAGCGCGACGCGGGCCGAGTACCGGACGAACCGGTCCGTGTGGCCGAGCAGCGGGAGGAGGAACTCAACGGCCTTCGCGCCGTCTGCCGGGCGGTGGTAAGACTCTATCTCCTTAAGAAGCTTGCGCTCCGGGGTCTGCGGGGTTTTCGCATCGACCTTTGCGGTCGGGTCGGTGCCGACGTAGGTCACCCGGAAGAGCTCGCTGTTCGCGCCGCGCCCGCCGATGGTGAAGTACATCGCGCCGTCGGCCTGGTTGATGCACACGTCCGTCAGCGGCAGCGGGGTGCGGCTCAGGAACTCCTCCTTGGTGCCCGTGTAGGTCGCGCCGTTCGGCTCGGTGTGGATCGCGTACATCGTGCCGAACGTCCAGTCGCAGATGAACAGCGCCTTCTGGTACTTGGCTGGGAACTTCGCGCCGTAGCCGAACTCGACACCGACCGGAGAGCCAGGACCGATGTCGGTCATCGCCGGGAGCGAATCGACGTAGTACGCGGGCCACTTGCCGGTGCCGCTGCGCCACCCGAGTTCGCTGCCGCTGGTGGCGTGGTTCACGCGGGTGGGGCGGTACCACGGCATGCCCATGTCCCACTCCATGTCCGCGTCGTACACGAACATCTCGCCATCAGCGTTGAACGCGAAGTCGTAGGGGTTGCGGTAGCCCGCGGTGAAGA
>JBJSXS010000944.1:0-8554 GCA_046086545.1 Gemmata sp. | reverse complement strand
GGCTGCGCTCGACGCACTGATGCGCGAGGGCGGTGACGCATCACGTTCCGGGCCGCAACAGCGCCTCGATCCGCGCTCGCACCTCCGCTTTCGGAATCCGCTCCTGCTTGAGCGTGTCGCGGTCGCGGATGGTGACGGTGCCGTCCTTCATGGTGTCGCCATCGACCGTGATGCAGAACGGCGTGCCGGCCTCGTCCTGCCGCCGGTAGCGGCGCCCGATCGCGCCACTCTGGTCGTAGACGACGTTGAAGTACGGCTTCAACTCGCGGTAGAGTTTCTTCGCCTCCTCGTCCATGCCGTCCTTGTTGACCAGCGGAAAGATCGCGGCCTTGATCGGCGCCAGCCGCGGGTGGAACCTCATCACCGTGCGCTTTTCGGTCTTGCCCTTCGCGTCCGGCACGTCTTCCTCCGTAAACGCTTCGCACAGCACCGCGAGCGTGAACCGGTCGGCGCCCGCGGACGGTTCGATGACGTGGGGCACGAACGAGAACCTCGGCTTCTCGTCCTTCTCGAGCCGCTTCTTCATCTCCTCCCGCGCCTTGATCTCCTCCGGGGTGCGGCTCTTGTCGTCCTTGAACGGCGGCAGCCGCTCTTGGAGCAGGTTGTTCCAGCCCTCCTCATCGAAGTACGAGAGGTCTTTCCCGCTGCCGTTCTCATCAACCGGCGCGCCGTGCGCCCGGAGGTCGAAATCGCCGCGGTGCGCGACGCCTTCGAGCTCCTGCGGCTCGTCAGAGAACGGGAACATGTACTCGATGTCGGTGGTGCCGACCGAGTAGTGGGCCAGTTCCTCCTTGCCCTGCTCGCGCGGCACGAGGCTGTCGCTCAGGATGCCGAGCGTGCTGTACCACCGCTTCCGAAGCTCGCGCCAGTACTCGTACCACTTCCGGGACTCGTCCGGGTGGCAGAAGAACTCGATCTCCATTTGCTCGAACTCGCGCGAGCGGAAGGTGAAGTTCCGCGGGGTGATTTCGTTTCGGAACGCCTTCCCGACCTGCGCGATCCCGAACGGCAATTTGAGCCGGGTCGAATCGAGAACGTTCTTGTAGTTCGCGAAGATGCCCTGCGCCGTTTCGGGGCGCAGATACACCATCGTGTCTTCGCTCTGCTCCAGCCCGGCGTGCGTGATGAACATGAGCGACATCTGCTTCGGCTCACCGAGCGGCGCGCCGCACGCCGGGCACGGGTCTTGAAGCCCGGTCGCGTTGAATTGTTCGGTCGCGATGTACCGTGTGAACTCTTGCAGTGTCGGGGGCGCGTCCGGTTGACCGCTGATCCGCGTCGCGAGGTGCGACAGGATAACCTCAGGATTTTTCACCAGCGCCAGGTTCGGCGCGAGGCGCTGGCCCTTCCCCTTCGCCCACTTGATCAACCGCGGCGTATCGTACCCGCCAGTGACGGGCGTGAACTCTTGGACGAGCGACTTCATCCACTCGCTCTCGGCCAGAATGGGCCACAGTTGGTCGGCGCGCGTGAACTTGCCGCACCCGGGGCACTTGCGCGTCGGGTCGCTGAACCCGCCTTCGTGCCCGCTGGCCCTCCAGACCTTGCGATTCATGATGATCGAGCAGTCGAGCCCGACCATGCGGATCTCCTGCCCGTCCGGGCCGGGCGGCGGGTTGCGGACCATGTCCTGCCACCACGCCTCCTTGATGTTCCGCTTCAACTCGACCCCCAACGGGCCGTAGTCCCAGAACCCGTTGATCCCGCCGTAGATTTCGGACGACTGGTAGATGAACCCCATGTCCTTGCAGAACTTGGCGAACTTCGCCATGTCCTCGATCTTCTTCGCCATCGACGTGCCCTCGGTGTGCGAAGCCCTTGGCCTGGACCCCGCGAGTTAAGGAGAACCCGCGGGGGTGAAGGGTTCACGCCGCGCGGCTTCGACATGATACGAACAACCGAGCCGCGGTCGCACGCGCGAACCCGCAAGCGGCTTCTCTCCCTTCGCGCCGCCCGGCGCGCCGAGTAAAATCGATCAGCGCTGAACGCCTCTCACCGGAGCTCACCGTGAAGCGAGTCCTTTTGACGTTCGCCCTGCTCGCCGTTGCCCTCGGCGCGGCCCAGCTGCCCGCCGCCGACGTCGCCCCGCCCCCGCGTAAGATCACGGACCGCGACCAGTTCTTCCGCAAGCTCCGGGTACACGACCTCAGCATCACGGTCGACAAGAAGCAGCTAGACGCACTCAACAAGGACCCGCGGAAGTACGTCAAGTGCGCGCTGAAGGAGGGCGACACCGAGTTCTCCGACGTGGGCATCCACTTGAAGGGCGCGGCCGGGAGTTGGCGCGACTTCAACGACAAGCCGGGCCTCACGTTGAACATGGACAAGTTCGTGGACGACCAGCTGTACAACGGGTTGGACAAGTGGCACCTGGCGAACTCGGTGCAGGACCCGAGCTACCTTTCGGAGCTCATCTGCGGCGAGATCATGATGGCGGCGGGCGTGCCGGCGGCGCGCGTCAGCTTCGCGACCCTCACCCTCAACGGCCGCAAGCGCGGGCTTTATTACATCAAGGAGGGGTACGACAAGCAGTTCCTGAAAGCGCACTTCGGCAACGCCAACGGCAACTTCTACGACGGCGGGTTCCTGCGCGACATCGACCAGCCGCTCCAGTTGATCTCCACGGGCAAGGACGTGGCCGACCGCGCCGACCTCAAGGCGTTGCTGGCCGCGGTGCGCGAGCCGAACGAGGCGAAGCGGTTCGAGAAGCTCGAGAAGCTGCTCGATCTGGACAAGTTCATCAGCTACATGATCGTGGAGATGATCACCTCCGACTGGGACGGTTACCCGTCGAAGTGCAACAACTACCGCATCTACCACGATCCAAAGACGGACAAGCTCACGTTCATCCCGTCCGGCATGGACCAGATGTTCGGGGACACGAACTGGCCGATCACGCCCGGGTGGGGCGGGAGCGTGGCGGCGGCGGTGATGAACACCAAAGAGGGCAAGAAGCGGTACCTCGCCCGTCTGCAGGTAATTATGCGCGACGTTTACAAGCCGGGCGAACTGGTCGCGCGGCTCGATGAGTTGGAGGCCGTGGTGCAACCCGCGCTGGCGGGGGTGGACCCGGGCGCGGGCCGCGGCTACAGGGGTCAGGTGGATCGGTTGCGGAACGCGATCAAGGAGCGCGCCCGTAACATCAACGAGCAGATCAAGCGCCTGCCCCCGGAGAAATAGGGCGCGCAGCCAACCCGGCTTGACACCGTTCCAACCGGGCGGGTAAGTCCGCCGCATGGTGACGTCGCGCTCCTGCGCCGGGTTCGCGGTGGCCGCACTAGCCGTGCTGGTCGGGTGCCACCTGCCCGCGCGGCACGCCCCGCAGGAACCGCACCGCGCCACGACTTCGGAGGACGGGCCGACGGACGTGCCGCCCGGCGTGATGCTCGCGGCGCCGGCCGGCGCTCTCGACGGGCTGCGCCCGCCGCAGCACGTGGTAGCGCTCTCCAGCGGCGGGCTGTACGGCGCGTACTCGGCCGGGGTGCTGTCCGGGTGGACCGCGGCCGGCGGCCGGCCCGAGTTCGACGTGGTCACCGGCACCAGCACCGGCGCGCTGATCGCCCCGTTCGCGTTCCTCGGCGGCGACTACGACGCTCAGGCCATGAAGTTGTACACGGGCGTCCGGACCGACGACATTTTCAAGGTGCGGGCGTGGGTGACGATCCCGTTCCGCGACTCCCTCGCCACCTCCGCGCCGCTGCGCAGGTTGATCGCGGCACAGATCACCCCCGAACTGCTGCAGCGAATAGCGACCGAACACAAGAAGGGGCGAAGGCTGTACGTCGGCACGACCGAGTTGCGCACCAAGCGTGCGGTGATATGGGACATGGGCGCGATCGCCGCACTCCCGCGCGCCGAGGGGGGGCCGCTGTTCCGCGACGTGCTGCTCGCCTCGGCCTCGATCCCGGGGGTGCTGCCCCCGATGGCGTTCCGCTTGCAGGTGGACGGTAGGCCGGTGACCGAGTGGCACGTGGACGGCAGCACCACCGCCCCGCTGTTCATGCCGCCGGGCGTGTTCGCGGCCGCGACGGCGCGCCCGGACACGGACCCGATGCGGGCGACGGCGAACTTCTACGCCATCGTGGCGGGCAAGGTGTACCCGGACGAGGGGCCGGTGCGGCGGCGCATCCTGCCCGTGCTAAGCACGAGTACAGAAGCGGTGCTGTCGGCGCACTGCCGCGCGGAGCTGGCGAACACCTACTGGCAGTCGCGGCTGGCCGGGATGCGGTACCATATGATCGCCCTGCGCCAGGACGCAGTCATCCACGCGAACACCGCGGTCAGCTTCGACCGGCAGGTGATGACGCAACTTTATGTCGAAGGCTATCGCGACGGGCAGGCCGGGCCGGGGTGGGCGTACGTCCCCCCGGCCCTCAGCCCGTGCGACGGCAACTTCACGCGCGGCGGGCCGCGCCTCCGCACCGTGGCGCCGGCGGCGGTGCCCGCGCCCTGACTCCTACCGTAGGCACCGCGGATGCCGCGCCCGGGAGCCCGACAGCTGCTCAACGCAACTCTCCGCCGTGTGCATGGATCTGGTCGCGCACCATCTCGACCAGCGCGTCACGGATGCGGGGGTCCACGCCCACGATGGTACACACGCGCTCGGCGCCGCGGGAAGCGAACCGCAGTTGGGTGACCGCGGCGCCGGCTTCGCTCGCGATGAGCAGCCCGGCTTCCACGTCGTAGTCCTTCGCGGTGATGACCGCCCCGGCCCCGCCGCGCCCCGCCATGTGCGCGAGTATCAGCGCGACCGAGCCGCTGTTGCGGATCGCCGCGCCCGCGGCCGCCAACTCCCGGAACACGCCCGCTTGCGCTTCGAGGTCCAGCCCGCGAGCCGAATAGTCGATCAGTTGGTGCCTGATCGGGCTGTCGATGTTGACGCTGCCCGTGCCCGCGGCCACGCGCTGTTCCAGGTCGTTGCGCTCGATCACGAACGCGCCCTGCCCGCGCTCGGCCCAGAAGATGCGGCCCGAAGCCGGGTGCGTGATCACCCCGTCGGTGGTCACCCACCGCGCGCCGTCCCACTCCTGGCACGCGAGCGCGGTGCAGAACTCCTGCCGCCGGCACAGAAAGTTGCGGGTGCCGTCGATGGGGTCCACCAGGAACCGCCGGGTGCCCGGGGTCGGCGGTGCGGCGTTGGCGTCGCCGCCCTCTTCCCCGAAGAAGCGGTACGCCGGGTAGTGCCCCTTCAGCACTGCCGAGATGCGGGCCTCGACCTCCGTGTCCACGATGCTGGAAATGTTGTGCTCGTCCTTGAAGGTGGCGAGCAGGTGCGTGTCGAAGTACTTCATGGCGATCGCGTTGGCCTCGAACGCGGCCTCGATCATCGCGCCCACGTGCCCGTAGTGCAGCCCGCCGGGGAGCTTCCGCCGCACCACCCGGTCCCAGATCGGCTTCAGCACCGTGATGCGGGGGCTGACCTCGCCGCGAATGGCCCCGAAGTACCGCCACATCTCGCGCGTCAGCGCGCCGCAGGCCGCGAGCCACTCGTGCGGGCCGCGCGTGTGTGCGCGCGCTTTGGCGAGCAGGAGCCGCACGTAGCGCGTGTTGCGGTCGTCGTCGCACAGCCCCGCCTCGTCGGCCCGGCCTTCGAGTATGTCACGCACCCGGGTTTCGTGCTTCTCCAGCACCTGCTTGCAGTCGTCGTACCGCCGCTCGAAGCAGTCGATGGTGTGGGGCGTATTGAAGTGCTCGCACAGCAGGTAACCTGCGATCATTCCCACTGACAAATCGCGCCCGTGCTTGGGGTCGTAGAGCCAGTCGTAGAACTTGACGATCTCGTCGAGGGTGTCGCGGTACCGGGTCAGGCACTCGCGGAGCTGCTCGGGCCTGACCGCCGGGATCGGCTGGATGAGCTGGTTGTCGTCGTTCAGCACCTTCTCTTCGAACAGGACCGGCAGCGCGCGCCCGGCCTTGTCGAGCAGCGACGGGCCATGGATGTACACCGTGGAGCAGAAGTCGCCGTTGGCGAACCCGGTTTCGGCGTTCGTCTCCACGAAGTGTGCGTCTTCTAGCACCTGTGCGTAGGCGTCCCCGCTGGTGAACGTCTCGGAGGTGCCGCGCTCCAGCACCGCGTTCCCGAGGTACGCTTTGCGGAGGTCGCCCTTCGAGTCGCGCAGGTAGCCCGCGTAGGCCGGCATGTTCTTCTGCGTGTGCGCCTTCGCCTCCGACGCGGGCGCGAGGTCGATGCCCTTCAGAAGCCCGTTCGCGGGACCGAACCCGACCACGCGCCAGGTGTGGTTCGTGAGTTCCCCCGTTACGATGGCCGAGGCCATCTCGAACCGGTGCAGGTGCAGACGCTCCAGCGACGCGAAGTTCGCGCCGCGCCAGTAGACGTGCAACCGGAACTTGAAGCCGGTCGCGCGGTCCTCGTCGAGGACGAGCTTGTCGAACCCGATGGGGTGCGGGTACGACCGGGCCGCGATGGCTCCGAGCGCGTCTTCGTCCGCGAGAATCGAGTCCACGACGGCCCGGACCGCGCGCTTGTCCGCGAAGCTCGCGGTGACGGTGCGCAGGGATTCGATGTCTCCCACCCGGTGGTTGCGAAAGTACGCGCGCAGCATCGCACGCCCGGTGCCGAGCGACGGGGCCGCGAAAAAGGCTTCGATCCGGGAGACGAGTTCCGGGAACCGGGCGGCGCGGGCGGCGAAGTACTGGAGGATAGCGGCACGCACCGGGAGCTGCGGGTCGAACGACATGTGACGTTCCACGCGGGGTCGGGTTCCGTGGTACTATGCGGGGGAGAGTGTGCCGTCCACCGAACCGCCCCGTGCCCCGATCATGCAATCGCTGTTCGTCTTCACCGCGATCCCGGCCCCGTGCAGCTACCTGCCGGATCGAGACTCCTCCCTCACCTACGAGGTGGTCGGCGCGCTGTCGGCCGCGGAGTACCAGGCGCGCCTGAGGGCCGGCTGGCGCCGGTTCGGTTTCACGCTGTTCCACCCGACCTGTCCGGGGTGCACCGAGTGCCGGTCGCTGCGGGTGCCCGTGGCGACGTTCCGCCCGGACCGCTCGCAGCGCCGGTGCCTCGCGGCCAACGCCGGCGACCTACGCCACGTCATCGGGGTGCCGTCGGTGTCGCGCGCGAAGCTGGAGTTGTACGACCGGTTCCACGCGGCGCAGGCCGACCGGGTGGGCTGGACGCACCACGGACCGAAGCAGCCGAGCGACTACGCCGAGTCGTTCGTGGACAACCCGTTCGCGTCGGAGGAGTGGTGCTACTACCTCGGGGAGCGGCTGGTAGGGGTGGGCTACGTGGACCGCGTGCCCGAGGGGCTGTCGCTGATCTACTTCTTCCACGACCCGGACGAGCGGCAGCGGTCGCTGGGGACGTTCAACGTGCTTTGGGCCCTGCGCGAAGCGGAACGCGCGACCCTGCCGCACGTGTACCTGGGCTACTACGTGAAGGGGTGCCGGTCGCTGGAGTACAAGGCCCGGTTCCGCCCGGTCGAAGCGCGCTCCCCGGCCGGCGAGTGGAGCACGTTCGACCCGGGTTGAACGACACAACTCACCGGCTCATCAATCCCGTGAACGACACGGCTCGGGGGTAGCAGAATATTGCATGACACGCGCTCCGAGACCGTTAGAATGGTGCTGACGTGCCACGCATCCGCATGTGCCGCCCGTCTGCCTCGGAGACACCCCATGATACACACGCCTATTGGTTTCGAAGGGCAATCGCTGGGCGGTAACCTCTCGCGACGGCAACTCCTGCACGTCGGCGGGCTGAGCATGCTCGGGCTGGGCCTGCCCGGCGCGATGCGTGCAAGCGATCCGGGGTTACCCGCACGTGCCCGCGAACCGGGAGCGCAGGCGTCCGGGTCCGAGAAGTCATGCATCTTCATCGTGATGGGGGGCGGCCCCTCTCACGTCGACATCTGGGACATGAAACCCCAGGCGGCGGCGGAAGTCCGCGGGCCGTACAAGCCGATCGCTACCGCGGTCCCGGGCGTCCACGTCAACGAGCTGATGCCGCGCCTGTCGAAACTGAGCCGGCACTACAGCATCATCCGCTCGATGACGCACACCGCGTCGATCCGCAACCACCCGGACGCGATGCACAACTGCCTGACCGGGCAGGCGAAGGCCCCGGACGACGCGCCGTGCTACGGCTCGGTGATGGCCAAACTGCGTCCGTCCAAGCGCGTCCTGACCCCCTACGTCTGGCTGCACCGCTGTGACGGCAACACGACGGTCTTCTGCTCGCCGTTCATCTCACTGGGCGGCTTCCTGGGCCGACCCTACGCCCCCTTCTTCGTCGGCAACTCCACGAACCACCCGGCGATGCCGAACTTCCAGCTGTCCGAGTTGGATTCGGTGGTAGGAACCTCGCCGCAAAGGACACTCGATCGCGAAGAGCTACTGGGCCGGCTCGAGCCGCCGCCGAACAGCACGGCAACGTACCCGGCGGCAAGCGGGTGGGGCGAGTTGAGGCAACGCGCCGTGGACCTGGCGACCGGCCCGGCCGCCCGGCTGCCCTTCGACCTTGAGAAGGAGCCCGCGAAGGTGCGCGACCGGTACGGTCGCCACCCCCTGGGGCAATACCTGCTCATGG
>JBJSXS010000943.1:0-4397 GCA_046086545.1 Gemmata sp. | reverse complement strand
CTGGAAGTCCACGTCCAGTTGCTCACCCGCACCAAGCTGTTCTGCGGGTGCCTCAACAAGTTCGGCGGGAGGCCCAACACCCAGACGTGCCCGGTGTGCCTCGGGATGCCGGGCGCGCTGCCGGTCATGAACCGCAAGGCGTTCGAGCTCGCGCTGCGCGCGGCCCTCGCCCTCAACTGCCAGATCGCCGGGTTCACCAAGTGGGACCGCAAGCAGTACTACTACCCGGACCTGCCCAAGAACTACCAGATCTCGCAGTACGACCTGCCGTTTAGCCACGACGGGTGGCTCGAAATCAACGTCGCCGAAGACCCCAAGAAGGAGTACACGGCGAAGAAGGTCGGCATCATCCGGGCGCACCTCGAAGAGGACGCGGGCAAGAACCTGCACGACGAGAGCGGCAAGGGCGGCGACACGCTCGTGGACCTGAACCGCGCCGGCACGCCGCTGCTGGAGATCGTGTCCCAGCCCGATATGTCTTCGCCCGCGGAGGCCATCGCGTACCTGGAAGAAATCCGGCTGATGCTGCGCGAAATCGGCGTGTCCGACTGCGAGATGCAAGAAGGCTCGCTGCGGTGCGACGCGAACGTGAACATCCACGTCCCGGTGATCGGCAAGGAGCGCGCCGAAACCGGCAAGGATTACCACGCGACCCCGCTGGTCGAGATCAAGAACCTGAACAGCTTCCGCGCGGTCGGCAAGGCCATCGAGTACGAGGCGAAGCGCCACTACGACGAGTACTTGAAGGACGCGCGAGGGGCCTTCCGCATCGGGAAGGTGCCGAAGACCACCGCCGGCTGGGACGACGCGCGTGGCGTGACCGTCGTGCAGCGCCACAAGGAAGAGGCCGCGGACTACCGGTACTTTCCCGAGCCGGACCTCGTCCCGGTCGTGGTGAGTGAAACGGAGATCGCCGCCGCCCGCGTCGCGATGGGCGAGCTCCCGCAGGCGCAGCGCAAGCGGCTCGCGGATCAGTACGGGCTCACCGCTTACGACGCACAGGTGCTCACCGCGAAGGGGCGGCCCACGGTCGCGTACTTCGAGGCACTGGCCGGGGCGCTGAACGACGGCAAAGCCGCGGCCAACCGCATGAGCGACCTGATTTACCCGGCGCTCGCCGAGCGCAAGCAGGAGGTCACCGGGTTCCCGTTCACCCCGGCGCGGTTCGCGGAGTTCGTGAAGAGCGGCCCGACCAACTCGCAGGACCGCCGCGACGTGTTCAAGATCATGCTGGACGAGGGGCTGGACCTGGCCGCGGCGAAGGCGAGAGCCGGCATCAAGGAGGTCGACGAACCGGCGCTGCGTGCGTCGGTGGGGGCCGCGATCGCGAACAACCCGAAGGCGGTGGCCGACTTCCGCGGGGGCAAGGACGCGGCCAAGATGTCGATCGTCGGCGCGGTGATGAAGGCCAACAAGGGCGCGCCGAACGAACTGGTCCGACGCCTGGTGGACGAGGAGTTGGCCGCGCTCAAATAGGGCGGTAGTACAGTTCGGCCGCGCGCGGCCGCCCGACTCGCGAAGCCGCGCGCGGCCGCCAGTCACTTCGACTCGAACAGCTCGATCTCGAACACGAGGGTGGCGTTGCCGGGGATGCCGGGGCGCCCGTCCTTGCCGTAGGCGAGTTCGGCGGGGATCTTGAGCCGGCGCACGCCGCCCGGCTTCATGCCCGGGATGCCCTCCTGCCACCCCTTGATGAGCCGGTTGAGCGGGAACGTGGCCTTCTCCCCACGGTCCACGCTGCTGTCGAACTTGGTCGCCTTCTCGTCGGTCAGCCACCCCGTGTAGTGGATGGTGACGGTGGCGCCCGGCTTCACCGCCTCGCCCTTCCCCTCCTTGGCGTCCCAGATTTCCAGGCCCGAGTCGAGCCTCTTCCACTCCTTCGCGTCGAGCTTCGGGCGCTCGGGCTTCTTGTCCTGGCCCGCCGCGAACGGGGCCAGCGCGAACGCCGCGGCCAGCGCGCAGGTCGTCATCAGACGCATGTCAACCTCCTGGGGCAAATGTGGACCGGCGCCGCGGTCGGCGCCGGCTCTGGCAGCTTACGCGGGCGCGGGCGCCGCGGCGAAACTCTAATGCCTTTCTCCTTGCATCCGCGGCGCCGCGCCGGATGATAACCCCTCGCGGGGCCGGTCCCGTGCCCCGCGTTCGCGTCTCACCACCCCGCACAGAGGTTTCTCGATGCGCACCAAGCTGCTCGTGGCCGCGCTGCTCCTGGCGCCGGCCGCGCCGGGCCGGGCCGAAGAGGGCGGTCTGACCAAGGGCACCCCGGAGTTGAAGTCGATCTCGGCGCTCGCGTTCGGCCCGAAGGGCCTGCTGCTCGTCGGCGACTCGGCGGGCGCGGCGGTGTTCGCCATCGACACCGGCGACACCAAGTCGGCCGGCGACAAGCCGCTGAACGTCGAGAAACTGGACTCCAAGATCGCCGCCGCGCTGGGCGTGACCGACAAGGACGTGAAGATCAACGACGTGCGGGTGAACCCGGCGTCGGGCAACGTGTACGCGGGCGTGTCCCGCGGCGCCGGGGCCGGCACCCCGGCGCTGGTCAAGGTCGCGCGCGACGGCACCGTGTCCGCGGTCGCGCTGAAGGACGTCCCGTTCGCGAAGGTGGTGATCCCGAACCCGGCCGCCACCGGCGCGAAGGGCGCGGCCCCCGAGGTCATCACCCAGCTGGCGTTCGTGGACGGCAAGGTGATCGTCGCCGGGCTGTCGAGCGAGCAGTTCGCCAGCACCCTGCGCGTGATCCCGTTCCCCTTCAAGGAAGCGGACAAGGGCGCCGGCATCGAGATCTACCACGGGGCCCACGGCGCCATCGAGACGAAGTCGCCGATCCGCACGTTCGTCGCCTACAAGGTCGGCACGGAAGACCACATCATGGCCGCCTACACCTGCACCCCGCTGGTCAAGATCCCGGTGGGCGAGCTGAAGGCCGGCGCGAAGGTGAAGGGCACGACCATCGCCGAACTGGGCAACGGCAACAAGCCGCTGGACATGATCGTGTACACCAAGGACGGCAAGGACTACCTGCTGATGGCCAACAGCAGGCACGGCATCCTGAAACTGCCGACGACGGAGTTCGCGACCGCGACCCCGATCACCGCGAAGACCGGCCCCGCCGGCATCAAGGCCGAGAGCATCAAGGAACTGACCGACGTGGTGCAGCTCGACAAGCTCGACGCCGCCCACGCGCTCATCCTGACCAAGAGCGGCGACCTGAAGACCGTGCCGCTGCCGTAATGTTGAGTCGCAAGTCGCAAGGCCGGAGGCGTCCAGGTCGAACGCCTCCGGCCTTGCGACCTTCGGACCTTACGATTTGCGGGCCTACTTCTTCAGTTGCTGATCGATGAACTCGTACGCGACCTTACGCGCCTCGGCGTGGAAATCGTGCCCGCCCTCGGGGTAGATCGCCTTCAGCTTGTCCTGCGCCTTCAGCGCGTTGTAGGCGGGCTCCGCGGCGGCTATCACGTCCTTCACACCGGTCACCTCGAAGTTACCGTCCATCGTCGGCGCCACCGCGAGGAACGCGCGCGGGGCGAAGCTCCTGACCACGTCGCTGAAGTCGAACGGCACCTGCTTCGGGTCGTTGCTGTACTCGCTGGCGATGCGCGGCATGTACCGCTCGCTCGTCCAGCCCTTCAGGTTCCCCTTGTAGTACTTCTCGAACGAGCAGAACCCGCAGGACGACACGATCACCTTGAGGCGCTCGTCGAACGCCGCCGTGAACATCGAGTTGTGCCCGCCGAGGGAGTGGCCGATGACGCCGATGCGCTCGCCGCTGACCTCGGGCAGCGACTGGAGGTAATCGACCGCGCGCATGTTGTTCCAGATCGCCTTCATCGTGCCGGACTGGTACAGGCCCGCCTTGAACGCGGCCTGGAAGTCGTACTTGTACTCGCCGAAGCTCGGGTAGTCCGGTGCCAGGCACACGTACCCGCGCTTCACGAGGTGCAGCGCTTGCGACTTGCTGTCCTGCTTGCCGAGGCCGACCGGCTCGTCCTTTCCGATGTTGATGGTCTGGTGCAGGCACAGCATCGCGGGCGCCTTGGTCTCGCGCGTCGCGGCGCTCGGGACCAGCAGCCACGCGGGCACCCGGTCGCCCTTCTCGACGGCGAAGGTGAGCTTGATCCGCCGGTACCCGTCCAGCTTCTCCTCGCTCACCACCTTCGGCTCGAGCGGCACCTTGCGGTCGGCGCCGGGCAGCGGCCCCATCGCCCGCTCCATCTTCTTGCGCAGGGCCGGGCGGTCCGGTTCGTCGGCCGCGGTCAACGCGAGCGCGAGCGGGAGCAGGAGACCGAGGCACAGGAGGAAACGGGGCATGGGGGCTCCGAACGAACCGCGAACATGAGGGAGAGGGTGGGGTGTCGGGTCGCAGACGGCACCCACTCCCCCCCAGTCGCGGTTCC
>JBJSXS010000942.1:0-2351 GCA_046086545.1 Gemmata sp. | reverse complement strand
GGGCGTCGCGTACATCCTCGTGGGGGGCGTTCTGCTGGCGTGGCTACCGAGCGAACCGCCGGGGTGGTGCGTGGGCGGCGTGTTCGGGATCGGGCACCTCATCAGCGCGTTCGTGCTGCGCTCCGTGAAGGAAGAAGACTGATGGCAACCAACGAAAAGACCGAACCGAAGGACGACGAGGCGGGCCGCTACGCCTACGAGGGGCTTGACCCGGTGCTGCACTCGCAGAACCGCATCGGCATCCTGACCGCGCTGGCGACGCACCCCGACGGGCTGTCGTTCACCGAATTAACGCGCCTGTGCAATTTGACGGACGGGAACCTGAGCCGGCACCTCGACATGCTCGCGCGCGCCGAGGACGGCAAGCCGGCGCTGGTGAAGATCAGCAAGACGTTTCAGAACCGGCGCCCGCTGACAATGGTGGTGCTCACCGGTGCCGGCCGCAAACGGTTCCGCGAGTACCTCGCTCAACTGGAGAAGGTGCTCCGGGACGCCGCGGCCGAAGAAGCCGACGCGCGGGCCGCAAAGGACAAGGCGCGCCCGGGGCTGACAGGGGCGTAGCCGTGTGCGTGATTTTCGCCGTAACTGGTGGCAGTGGGGCCCGTGGGCCGCGATCCGGGAGCGCGTCGCCACGGCACGCACGCTCGTCTGCCTATCAGCCTTCGGCCTGTTTGCTGTCCCGCTGTTTTATGTGCTAACGAGCGGTCCAACTTGACCGCGGAGGAAAGCGAAAGAGGCGTAGTCGAGAGTTCGCGAGCGGGCCGACGCCCGCTTTTCTTTGAGTGTTTAACTTTGCGGTGCAAATAATTTTGCTAATAAGTGGTACAGCAATGCGAAGCGCGATGATCGAAGCCCTCACGCTCACGACCGAAGGCCGCGCGGCGGCCCCGACTCTGCCGGTGGTGTGGACCTCGGCGCAGTGGGTCGCGTACTTCGGGCGCAACGCGGCCAACCTGATGCCGGTCCCGTGGGACGCAGGGGCGGGCGCCTCAGCTGAAGAACTGGCGGGCGTGGCAGCTTCGCTCCGCGGGTGGCAACTGGGCGAGACGTCCGACGGCTCCCGGCTGCTGAAAGCCGCCGCGCGGTGCGCGGCGCAGATGAACGACCCCGCGTTCGTGGACGCGGTCCGCCTGTTCATCGCGGAGGAGCAGCGGCACGGGGAGGAACTCGGCAAGTACCTCGACCTGATCGGCGTCCCGCGCAAGCGCCTCGACTGGGGCGACGCGGTGTTCCGGCTGTTCCGGCACCTGCGGCTGCGGATGGAGGTGTGGGCCACCGTGGTCGTCATGGTCGAGTCGCACGCGGTGCTGTACTACGCGGCGGTGCGGCGCGCGACCGGGTGCCCGGTGCTGCGGCGCGTCTGCCACCAGATCCTGCGGGACGAAATACCGCACTTGCGGTTCCAGTGCGAGCGGCTCGCGATCCTGCATCGCGGCCGCAACCGCGCGCTCCGGGCACTCACGCTGGGCGCGCACCGGGTGCTGTTCGCGGGCATCACGCTGGCGGTGTGGGTGGGGCACCGCCGCGCGCTGCGGGCCGGCGGGCTCACGCTCCGTCGCTTCTGGACGAACGCCTGGGCACAAATGGATCGGGCGTGGCGCCTCATGGACCCGCGCGGTTACCGCTGGGCGGAATGAGTGCCGCGCGGTTGCGTTTCGTAAAACAACGCGCACAGTTGTACCGAAGCGCGAGTTCCCCATGACCACCTACGCCTGCGACCTCAGAGCGATTCGCGACGCCGCCGAGCGCATCAAGGGCGTCGTCCACCGCACGCCGGTGATGACCTGCGAGACGATCGACCGGCTCGCGGGCCGGAAAATCTTCTTCAAGTGCGAGAACTTGCAGAAGATCGGGGCGTTCAAGTACCGCGGAGCGACCAACGCGGTTCGCAAACTGACCGACGCCGAGGCCGCCAAGGGTGTCGTAACGCACTCCAGCGGCAACCACGCGCAGGCGCTCGCGCTGGCGGCTCGGGTGCGCGGCGTCCCGGCGTACATCGTGATGCCCAGGACCGCGCCGCAGGTGAAAAGGGCCGCGGTCGAAGGGTACGGCGGGCAAGTCACCCTCTGCGAGCCGAACCTCGCCGACCGCGAGCGCGCCGCGAACGAACTCGTCGCGCGAACGGGCGCGACGCTGATCCCGCCGTTCGACCACGCCGACGTGATCGCCGGTCAGGGCACCGCGGCGCTCGAGCTGTTCGAGGAGGTGGGCGATCTCGACCTGCTGCTGGTGTGTCTGGGGGGCGGCGGGTTCACCTCGGGATGCGCGCTCGCCGCACAGGCGAAGTCGCCGGGCTGCGCGGTCTGGGGGGTCGAGCCCGAGGCTGGCAACGACGGCCAGCGCTCGCTCGC
>JBJSXS010000941.1:0-4969 GCA_046086545.1 Gemmata sp. | reverse complement strand
CCCGAGCGCGACGGCCGCGTCGTACGCCCGGCGGTACCGGCCCTGTGCGTACAACTCGCGAACGTGGGTCAGGTCGGCCGGTGCGATGTCCATGCGCGTCCACAGAATGAAGGGGCGAAGGGGTGAAGCGGGGAAGGGGTGAGAAGCGTGAGGTGTCCTGTCACCCGTTCACCCCTTCCCCTTCACCCCTTTTCGGTCGGAGCGGCGTCCGCGAGGGTGGCGAGTTGGGTCAGGATGTTGCCGAGCAGGGTCAGGCGGGTGCCGTACCGGTCGAGGAACTCGGTGAGTACGAACTCGTCGCCCAGCCCGTCCGCGTCGGTCGCCAACCTCTCGGCCACCTCGCGGGCCACGGCCAGGTACGCGCGCTCCACCGCCGGTACCGCCTGACCGCACGTCGGGCCGAGGTCGCCGAACTCGCCCGCCCACCGGGCCAGTAGCGCCTTCCACCGGTTCGCTTGTGCGGCCGCCTGTGCCTTCATCAGCGCCACCTGCTCCTGCTGCACCGCGAGCAACTGGCGCAGCAGGTCGGCCAGTTCCGGTTGCGCCGGCGCGGCGGTCAGGGGGCCGTTCAGGAGCGGCGGCGTCACGTAAACCGTGGGGTTCATCTCGCGCTCGCGTCGGACGGATTGCGGTGAGGGGATTATACGAGTTGACCGCGCGCGAAAACGAGCAAGCCGCCCGGTGGGGGACCGGGCGGCTCACTTGGGGGATTGACAAACTTACTGCGGAGATCGCGGTGATTGTTGGGGGAACCGCGTGGTCTCCGTGTTGGGGTTCGGGGGGAGAACCGCTCAACATTTGTGATCAGAGCAGACAGCGTGCCAAAACGGCGCGCGTCTTGGATTTGATTGCGCAAATCACTTCAGAACAAGCGAATTCGTGTGCCAATCTTTCGGCGCCCCGGAACGGGTCTGGAACAATCAGGATATGGTTGCAATTTGTCGCCGCCGCGTTGCAACTATTACCGGTAAGGATTACCCGTTTTGGAAAGTGAAGGGGTAGCGGGTGAACGGGTGAGAAAACTGGGCCTTGGGCCCGTCTTCTCACCCGTTCAAATGTTCACCCACTCACTTCACGGTGCGGACGCGAACCGCCACTCGGGGACGTAGGGGGGCATCGCACCGGCGGCGAACGCGTCGTCCCCGAGCGACTCCTGCAACTTCTTGAGCGCCGCCCGGCGGACGGTCACGTAGTAGAAGTCGCACTGGGCGTCCCGCACCGCGTCCCACTGGCGGTAGAACCGGTCGGTTTCTTGCATCGCCTGGTAGAACAGGTCGGCGCGGTCCGGCTCCCACACCTCGCGCTCCTCGAGGTGCTTGCGGAACGCGCGGTTGAACTTGATCCGCTCGTTCACGGTGCGGCGGTCCGGGAGCCGGTGGCAGTCGGCCAGTTTCGGCGCGTCGGCGAGTTCCGCGTGCCGCTTGCGCAGCAGGTTCAGGTCCGTCTCGAAGTCGTCCCGGGCGGCCATCAGGTACCGTTCCTCGCGCGGGTCCATGATCTCCCACGCGACGGCCGTTTTGTGGATCGCGTCCCGAACCGCCACCCAGCGCTCCTCGGGGGGCACCTGCTCGGGGGTGCCCACCGGGGCGGACAACAGAGTCGCGGCCAGAACCAGGTCGGAAGCTGACATAGGCGCACCAGAAGAAAGTGAGTGCGCGCACGGAGGGCGCAGCTGCGCGTCCGCACGTTGGTTGAAAAGGAACCCGTGGAAACGACACCAGTGGAGTGTCGGGTCGGGGAGGTGTAGGCGGCTGACTCAGAGAGGTTCACACCGCGGCGAGGGGTGCGGGGTCAGTCCCGGCCTCGGCGATCCGGCTTCGCGCTGCGAGCGGGCCGCAGATCAGCCCGTGCGGGGCATCGCACAGGAGGGCGACTCGGGCACCGCAGCGTGATGGCTCCCGTATAACGGGTTATCGTTAATATACAATACATTTTTCATACCGGGGGTTGCCACCTGGTGAATGACCTAATATGTGCCCGGTATCACGATTCGGATAATCGAACAATTCCCCGGCAAATCGGCGGTTCGCGGTCGGTTCGGTCCCCGCGAAAAAAGGCCGCTGGTTCCGCGCCCGGGCTGCCCACCGAACGCGCATTTTTTCGCGCCCCGCTCGCTACACTGCCCGCAATGGGGTCATTTGCTGCAACCGGCCCGCTGCGCGGCCGGTGCGGCACCCCTTCAGACGCACCGGCCGCGCGGCGGCCGGCTACAGCAGACGGGCAAGGAGGTTCGATGGCTCAATCACTGGCCGGTAAGGTGGCGCTGGTCACCGGCGCGTCAAGTGGCATCGGGTGGGAGCTGGCGCGCCAGCTCGCGGCCGAGGGGTGCAAGGTCGGGGCGGTCGCGCGCCGCGCCGAACCGCTGAACGCGCTGGCGGCACTTATCGCAAGCGCCGGCGGTGAGGTGGTCGCGGTGCCGGCGGACGTGGGCCGCCGCGAGCAGGTCGAGGCCGCACTCGCCGCGGTTCGCGCGCGGTTCGGCCCCGTCGATCTGGTCATCGCGAACGCGGGCGTGGGCCGCCCGACGCTCCGCGACCCGGTGAACATGGGCGACGTGGAAGACACCTTCCGCATCAACCTGATGGGCGTCGTGTACACGCTGTCGGCGGCGCTGCCCGAGATGCTGGCGCGCAAGAGCGGGCACCTGGTCGCGGTCTCCAGCCTGGCCGGGTACCGCGGGCTGCCGGCCGAGTCCGCGTACTGCGCCAGCAAGGCCGCGGTGAACGTCTACATGGACGGGCTGCGGATGCACCTGCTCGGCACCGGGGTGCGGGTCACCACCATCTGCCCGGGGTTCATCAAGACGCCGATGACCGCGGGCAACACGTTCCACATGCCGCAGTTGATGGAGGCCGACTACGCGGCGCGCAAGATGATCCGCGCGATCGCACGCGGCACGAAGGTGTACAACTTCCCGTGGCGCCTGTACACGCTCATCCGCTTCAGCCGGTGGCTGCCCGACTGGGTGATGGTGCGGGTGATGGGCGATTACGAGGCCGATGCGCAGGCCGCCGTCGCCGCGCGCCAGCGGACGGAGCCGCCGGGGCCCTGAGGCCGTGTAACAATCGGGTCACTCGGTTCGTCGCTCCGACGGGCGTCCGTATTGAATACGGTAGCGGCACGTGAGCCGCGTCCCTCTTCACAAGGTGCAACATGCGCGCAGCGGTTCTGGCGGCGGCGTTCCTCGCGGCGCCCGTTCTGGCCGACGAGAAGGCGGCGGTGAAGGAGATCCCGACCAAGGACCTGAAGCTGAAGGTGCCGGACAACAGCCGGCCGACGGCCCCGGCCGAGGTCAAGACGGCGGACGAACTGGCCAAGTGCCCGGCGTGCGCGGGCGAGGCGGAGGCGCTCAAGAAGCTGGTGAACTTCGAGAAGGAGAAGCTGCTGGTGTTCGCGTGGGCCGGGAGCGGTCAAGACGTGGTCGCGGTGACCGGCACCACGAAGGACGGGAAGACGGTGGTCGCCGTGGCATACACCCCGGGCCGCACCCGCGACCTGCGCCAGCACGTCAAGCTGTTCGCGGTGCCGAAGGACGCCACCGTGGAAGTCAAGAAGTAAAAGGCGACGCGAGGGGCGCGCGCCTGCTCCCCCGCCTCTCACTTTTTCAAGTCCCACACGCGGACATTGCCGTCGCGGCCGCCGGCGGCCAGGGTGGTGCCGTCGGCCGCGAACCGCACCACGTGGACCGCGCGCCCGGTGCGGTAGCTGAACACCTCCTTGCTCGTTTCCACGTCCCACACCTTCACGTACCCGTCCGAGCCGGCGCTGGCGATCCACTTGCCGCCCGCGCCGAACGCGAGCGACCAGACGTCGCCCTCGTGCGCCGCGATGCGGTGGATCTGGGTGCCCTTCACGGCGTCCCAGACGCGCACGCTCCCGTCCCAGCCGGCGCTGGCGATCCTGGACCCGTCCGGGCCGAACGCGACCGCGTGCACGGCCCCGACGTGCAGCGTCAGGTCGAGCGTCGCCGGCGGGCCGCCGCCGGTCTCCCACTCGCCCGCCTTCAGGTCCCACACCTTCACCACCCCGTTCGACCCGGCGCTGGCGATGCGGCTCCCGTCGGCGCTGTACGCGATGGCGTGGATGGTGCCCTTGTGCCCGCGCAACTGCGCGTACGGGATGCCGTTGTTCCAGTCCCACACGCGCACCAGTCCGCTCCGGTTGCCGGTCGCCAGGTACTGCCCGTTCGGGCTGAACACGGCCACCTTCGTCCACGTCGACTCGGGCAGCGGGAACTCGCGGCGGAACGTCTTCAGGTTCCAGAACGTGACGTCCGACTCGTCGGCCGCGGTCACCAGGAACTTGCCGTCGCTGGACACGTCCGCGGTCCAGATGTTCCCGTCCTGCTTGTCGAGCTGCTTGATCAGCTCGCCGTTGCGCAGGTCCCAGATCTTCAGCGACCCGTCCTCGGTGCCCATCACCAGATGGTTCTCGGGCAGGAACGCGGTGGCCCACACAGTGCCGGTACCGGACTTGCCGTACAGGGTGTGCTGCGGCTGCGGCCCCGGGTCGCTCGCGGGCGGGGCGGTGGCGCCCGGGTGCGGGTCCGGGTCCGGGGGCGGCGTCGGCGCGCCGGTGTCGGTGGCGAGCCACAGCAGCCCGACGGCGAGCGCACCGAGCGCCGCGCCGCCGGCCCACGGCAGCACGCGGCACCCGACCGCCTTCCAGCAGATCGGCTGGCGCGGCGCGCGGGTGGCCGCGGTGCGCGCCGCGGCGCACACCTCGGCGGGCACGTCGAGCGGCGACAGCAGGTGCATCTCGGCGAGGCCCGCGGCGAACACCTCGGCCACCTCGGACGCGGTCTGGTGCCGGTCCGCCGGGTCCTTCTGGAGGAGCTTGTCCACCGCGTCGGACAGCCACTGCGGGACCTCGTGGTTGACCCGCACGAGCGGCATCTGCGTCTCGTCGGACACGCGGCGCAGCACCGCGAGCGGGGTCTTGGAGTCGAACGGGGCGACCCCGGTGGCGG
>JBJSXS010000940.1:0-8703 GCA_046086545.1 Gemmata sp. | reverse complement strand
CGGGAGTGCCGCGAGCGGCGCGACGCGAAGGCCCGCGCGAAAGCGGCGAACAGCCCCGCGATCATCCAGCTCGGGCTGTCTGCCGCGAAACCGGACGCCGACCAACTGCCAGCCGCACAACAGGCGTTCGCGCCGGAATCGCTGCTGGCCCCGGCCGGCCGCCGGTGGTACCCGGTGATCGACTACAGCCGCTGCACGAACTGCCTCGAATGCCTCGACTTCTGCCTGTTCGGTGTTTACGGCGTGGACGCACTGGAGCGCATCCTGGTGGAAAACCAGGACCAGTGCAAGAAGGGGTGCCCGGCGTGCAGCCGCGTGTGCCCGCAGCAGGCGATCATTTTCCCGGAGTACAAGTCGGCGGCCATCGCGGGCGGCGACACCGGCACCGTGGGCGGGTTGAAAATTGACCTGAGCCGGCTGTTCGGTGGCGACGCGGGCGACGCGCTCACCGCGGCCGTGGCAGAGCGCGACCGCGAACTGGTCAACGACGGGCGCGAAGCGGTCGGCGCAACGGTCGGGGTTCCCAAGCGGCAGAGCACCAAGCACTCGGCCCCGAAGGACGACCTCGACCGGCTCGTGGACGACCTCGACAACCTGGACTTGTAGCGGCCGCTCGCGGCTGCGCCGTACTTCTCCCGAGCTAAGCCAGCTTCCTTCCAGCGAGTGTTTCGAGCACCCGCAGCGGGGCCGCGGCCGGGTTCTTCATGACCCCGATATCGACCCAGAAAGTCTGCTCCAACTGGTGCGCGCCGCTCACGGCCGCGTGCGACACCTGATCGGTGAAGCACACCCACGTGCTGCCCGCCGGGAAGGGGTGCGTACTCGCCTCGAACCGCGCCTGGTACGCCGGGTCCAGCTTCATCGCATCGTGCAGCTTCAGCATGTAGTGGTCGTAGCGGGAGCGCACTGTCTTCGTCACGCGAACGGCCGCCAACAGCCCGCGCTCTCCGGGCAGCGGCGCCCGCAGTTTCGGCCAGAAGGTCCGGGCGACGGCCTCGAAAGGCTCCCCCACCTTCCACACCCTGGGGCGTCCGTGCGGGTTCACGTTCGTGAACACGCGCAGGATGCGCTGCCCGCGCGAGGGCTGGCTCGGGAAGCTGTCCACGTGGAGCCGCGTGTCGTCCTTGCGCCACGACTGAGCGCGGCCCGCAACCTCCACCGGGCGCAGGCTCGTTTTGGACTGGTGCAGTCCGCCCGTGTACGCCGGCAGGAGCGCGGCGAGCAGGTCCCGCGTGGCGCCCGCGAACCGGTCCATTAGCGTGCGCAGCTCCTGCACCCTTAGCGCGGCCACATTCATCCCACCGAGTTTCCCGCTGCGCGGGTCGTAGCTCACGTTCTTGGACCGGCCGACCACGTTCGGGGTCAGGAACTGTTGCTCCTCCGTACTGAGCGCAAACCGCAGTTCGGGCAGGAACAGCACCGCCCCGGCTTCCAGCGCACCGACAACGGTCTCCCGCGCCGCCGCGGGCACCGCACCGCCCCAGGTGGACAGGTTAATAGGATGAATCGCGGACATTGAGAGGCCTCGGGGGATGCGGAAAGCACTTATCCTTCCTGATCGGCCGGACCGGCCCTCCCGCTTTATTCAATCAGGCCACCCATGATTCCCGCAGACCGCCTGCGCACCGCATACCACGTTGCCCGCGACGCCCTCCTGGCTGAACGCGTCAAGGAGGGCCACTGGGTGGGTGAGTTGTCTACCTCCGCGCTCTCGACCGCGACCGCGGTGATGGCGTTGCACCTGGTGAACCCGTACGAGCACCGGAAGTTGATTGACGCGGGCACGAAATGGCTTTCCGAGCACCAGAACGAGGACGGCGGCTGGGGCGACACCGTCAAGAGCTTCTCGAACATCTCGACCACGATGCTGTGCCGCGCCGCGTTCAAACTCGTCGGCGAGCGGGAGCCGTCGGAAACGGTCCGCAGGACTGAAGACTACCTGAGCTTGAAGGCCGGTAACATTCCTGCGCGCCGGGCCGCGGCCATCCGCCACCGCTACGGCAAGGATCACACCTTCTCGGTGCCGATCCTGATGACGTGCGCGCTCGCGGGGCTGGTGAGCTGGGACGAGGTGCCGCGACTGCCCTATGAGGCCGCGTACCTGCCGCAGAGCTGGTACCGGTTCGCGAAGATGCCGGTGGTCAGTTACGCCCTCCCCGCACTGATCGCGATCGGGCAGTGCGTGCATCACCACCGGCGCTCGCTCAACCCGATCCGCAACGTGGTTCGCTGGTTGACCCGCCAGCAAACGCTGCGCGTCCTGCGCCGCATCCAGCCGGTCAGCGGCGGCTACCTCGAGGCCACCCCGCTCACGAGCTTCGTGACGATGGCACTGGCGAGCATCCGCCGACGGCGCACAGGCGAGGAAAAGCGAGTCATCGACGAGGGCGTGCGGTTCATCGTGAACTCGGTGCGCGCCGACGGCAGCTGGCCCATCGACACCAACCTCGCGACGTGGGTCACCACCCTGAGCGTTAACGCGCTCGCGACCGCGAACGACCTCGCGTCGCTCGACTCGAAAGACCACATCCGGGCGTGGCTGCTGCGGCAGCAGTACAAGGAGCGGCACCCCTATACGGGCGCGGACCCCGGCGGGTGGGCGTGGACCGACCTGCCCGGCGGCGTGCCCGACTGCGACGACACCCCGGGTGCGGTGCTGGCCGTTGAGGCCATCGGCGGGAAGTGGGAGTGGGGGCCGGCGTCGCTCTGGATGACCGACCTCCAGAACCGGGACGGCGGCTGGCCCACCTTCTGCAAGGGGTGGGGCACCCTCCCCTTCGACCGCAGCGGCTCGGACCTGACCGCACACGCGCTCCGCGCCCTCGCGCAACTCGGGCGCTATGAGGAAGCGACCGATCTTGCGAACCTCGATATCGTGCTGAGCGGGCGCCCGTCGCGTGGGCTCGCTTACCTCGCGAAGCAACAGCGGCCCGACGGGTCTTGGCTCCCGCTGTGGTTCGGTAACCAGCACGCGCCCGACGACATCAACCCCGTGTACGGCACCGCGCGCGTCATTGCGGCGTATCGTGACTTGGGTGTGAAAAACGCGCCCGAGTGCCGCCGGGGGGTCGAGTTCCTGTTGTCCGCGCAGAACGCGGACGGCGGGTGGGGCGGGACGAGGGGATGCCCTTCGACTGTCGAAGAGACCGCGCTGGCGGTGGAGGTGTTAATGGATCTGGTTTGTGCCGCTGCGGCGATGGGAGCGGGAATGGAACAGTTCGAGCGCGGCGTCGCGTGGCTCGTGGAGGCCGTTGAGTCGGGCCGGTTCCGCGAGCCGACGCCCATCGGGTTCTACTTTGCAAAACTCTGGTACTTCGAGAAACTGTACCCGCTCATCTTCACGGTAGCGGCGCTGGGCCGCGTTGTATCAATTCGGCAAGAATCAGTCTAACAAATGTCGATGTTCCATGAGGAACGGTGATGATTGACCCGTACCGCGCGATGCCGCGCATGCGAACCCGCGCCGTAACGGGCGAACCCGCTCACTTTTCCTTCGGAGCTTCGGGCGGGAGGATCGGCTTGAACTCGCCTTTGCCCTTCTTATCGAGATTCTTGTTGAGGTCGTTCGGATCGAACTTCACCGGGGCACCCTTCTCGGGCACCTCGGCTTTCGCGCACCACAAAATCGCGTTAACGACCACGCGGCGGAAGTCCTCCTGAGCCCAGTTGCGGTGGAAGTGACCGCCGGTGAACCCGAACCCACGACCCTTCGCCTTCTCATCTTTCACACCGGCGGGACGCTCGTAGGCCCATGCCATAGTTTCGATTTCACCCTTTCGTCCCTTCGTGTACTCGGTGCCGCGCGTGTTGTCCGGGGGGAGCGCCTGCAGGATGGGTGTCAGACCCTGCTTTTCTTCGGCGAATCTCATCCCGTAGTACCACTCGTCGCGGAGCGTGAACGGCTTCACCCCGCGTGTGATCTCGTGTATGGGCAGCGAGCGGATGTTTGCGTCCCAGTGCGGGTTGATCGAGTAGTTCGGCTCGTAGTACCCGCCCATCCAGCCGAGCACCGTCTTGCCGTGCTGCGGCAGGTAATCGACGGCGTAGTGCAGGTTCACCCAACCGCACCCGCGGTCTATCTGCTTCTGGACGAGTTCCATGCGCTTGCCCTGTACCACCGGGTGCCCGCCACGTCCGTCCATGTACATCACGATGCAGTCGGCGGTGTCGAACAGTTTCTCGTTCTTGGGCCAGCCGTCGCGGGCCATGATCGGGAACACGCCGTTGGTCTGCTTCAGCAGGTTGCAGAGGATCGCGCAGCCGGCGAAGAACTCGTGATCTCCCGGGCCGTGGCTCTGGCGCCCCGCGATCACCAGGACGCGCTTGCCCTTGAAGTCCGCGGGCGGCTCCGTTTCGAGTTCGACCTTCGACTGATCGTAGGGATCGACCTTTGAGTCGTCGGCCCGTACCGTCGTCAGCGGGCTAAGCACAAATAGCGCGGATAGGATTGTTCGCATGGGGTTAAAGGCTCCGGGGTTGGTTCAGGTGTGCAGAACGGTGGCGCCTAGCGCACTACACGACACCGCGCCGCGTCCCGGAACGCAAGCGCGTTTTCAGTTGCACCCGCCCACGCGTGCTGGCAAACTGGTTGGTACACCCTCCGCCCCGTATCCTCTTCTGTACGGGCTGTTGCTCATGCGCAGCCTGCCCCGCAAGTAAATCAGCCGTTACCCAGGACACACTCGTGACGACTGTCGCCGACGCTCAACTCGAAGCCGCTCTCGAACGCGCGCCCACCAAGGCACCCAAACTCAACTCCGCCGCGTTCAAGGAGGTGCCGCAAGACCGCGCGGTCCGGGACCGTATCCGCACGGAGGTGGAGAAGTTCTGCGCCGCGCTCGACAAGTCGAAGCCGCTCACGAGGGAATCGACGCGCGAGATGGCCGAGGGCGTCCTCAAGACGCTCGGCCTTGGCGAGTCGTGCCTCGGCTTCACAATGGTGATGCTGACGAACGCGTTTTGGCGCGATCAGGTCGCGGCGATCCCCTTCAGCCGGCGGCTGATGCTGCTCCCCCACTGCCTCAAAAACGCCGAGGGGTGTCCCGCCGATTACGACGAGTTCGGCCTCGACTGCAAGAAGTGCGGGGCGTGCGAGGTCGGCGACTTCCGCACGAAGGCCGAGGAACTCGGGTACAAGGTGCTGGTGAGTGAGGGCACCCCCATCGTCCTCAAGATCATCGTCAGCGGGCACATCGACGCCATCGTCGGGGTCGCGTGCCTGAACGTACTGGAGAAGGCGTTCGACAAGGTGCTGCTCGCCGGCATCCCCTGCATCGCGACCCCGCTGCTGTCGAGCAACTGCAAGAACACGTCCGTCGATAACGACTGGGTGTTCGAGTCGATCGGGGTGCACACGCCCGCGGAAGGCGCGAAAACCAAGACCTACATGCACCTCATGCGGGCCGCGAACGCGCTGTTCGACGAGCCGGAGCTGTCGCGCCTGGTGCCGCGCCCGCGCTCGAGCGCCCCGGAAACCGATCCGCTCCGCAAGCACGAAAACATCGCCTACGACTTCCTGGCCCGAGGCGGGAAGCGGTCCCGGCCGCTCATCACCCTCGCGGCCTACGACGCGCTCAAGGGCGCGCCCGCGACGCTCTCTGAAACCGGGTGGGAGCTGCCCGATCACGTGAAGCGGGCCGCCATCGCGATCGAGACGTTCCACAAGGCGAGTCTGGTTCACGACGACATTGAAGACGACGACGCGTACCGTTACGGTGCGGAGACGCTGCACCGGGCCCACGGCATCGGCACCGCGATCAACGTCGGCGATTACCTGATCGGGTTGGGCTACAAGTGCGTGTCGCGGGACCGCACGGCAATCGGTGCCGAACCCGCCGCCGACATCCTCGACAAGCTCGCGGACGCGCACATCAAGCTCTCGGAAGGGCAGGGCGCGGAACTGCTCTGGCGCGAGGCCAAGGACAAGGCGCTGACCACACTGGACGCGCTCAAGATTTACGCGCTGAAGACCTCCCCGGCGTTCGAGGCCGCCCTGTACACCGGCGTGCGGCTCGCGGGCGAGGTCGCGCAGTACGAAAAGATGATCGCGGACTTCAGCCGCAACGTCGGGGTCGCGTTCCAGATTCTCAACGACATCAAGGACTGGGCCGGCGACGAGGACAACAAGCTGGTGTCCGGGCAGGACGTACTCGCGGCCCGGCCGACCCTGCTCCTGGCACTCGCGCTGGAAGGCTCGGCGCCGGCGCACCGCGAAGAGTTGCTGCACCTCATCAGCAGTGCGAAGACGGCCGGCACCGACGCAGACGAGCTAGTAGCCCGCGTGCGGCACCTGTACTTCGGAGCGAAGGTGTTCGAGAAGGCCGACAAACTGGTGGACAAGTTCCGCGCAAAGGCCGAAGCGCTGGCCGACGAGGTGGAACCCACCGAACTGCGCGAACTGCTGTACTACCTTGTGGACAGTGTGCTGGAGAAGCCCGAACTGCCCCGCCAAGGGGTCACACAGTTCGTGGAGTTGGGGCGGTGAATGCCTGGGGGGGCGGGGGTGAGTCGCACGCGCCGCACCAGTATCCCGCCACGGCCCGCCCTGCCCTCTTCGTTCCGCAAGAGGCCGCCCCTTTGCTCAGCACAGCACCCACGTTCGAACACCTGTATCGGCTGTTCCCGGACTCGCCCGACCGCCCCGCGGCGGTCGAGTTGCGGGAGGAGCTGGTTCCGGAGCCGTACCACAGGCTGCTCGTACACACGCATCACATGACCGTCACGGTCGAGGAGTTCTACGGTTCGCCCGTGGACGTGCGTGTGCTGGCGTGCCGCCGCGAGGGGAACGAGTACGCGCGCAAGATCCTGCTCGCGCTCAGTAACGACCCGAAGCACGTGGTGCAGTTCGGGCTCGTGCGGATCGACCTCGGCGTCTGTCCGGCCCCGGTCCGCGACGCGATCCTAGAAGGGAAGACGCCGCTCGGCCGCGTGCTGATTCAGAACGACATGCTCCGACGCATCGAGTTGATCGCCTGCCTGCGCGTGTCCCTAGGCCCCGCGATGGCGGAATGGTTCTGCGTGCCGCCCGGCAGCGAAACTTATGGCCGCCTGGGCGTCATCTACACGGGCGAGCGGCCCGCTGTTGAAGTGCTGGAAATCCTGTCACCCGTTTCAGTGGCCGGTGCTGGTCGTTAGCGGAAAAACCGCGTGCGCCAAGGCGCTCCCAGCCCCGGATTGCTGCCGTTTCACCAGTTACAAGCCCGCCCGCTGTCACGATTCTGTCAGCCCATCGGCAAGTGATCCTTGCCGGGAATCTGTACCGGCGCCAGCGAGCCGTTGCTCCCGTTCACGAGGGTCACCAGGTCCGGTGCCCCGACCGGCGTCGGCAGTGCGAAGAGTTCGCCGTAGAGGTAGCCGCACCGCGCGCCGTGGTAGCCGTTGGTCGAGCGGATCAGGTGCTCGACGCGAGTGAACCGGGCCTCGTCGAACTGCGAAGCGTACGCCTTCACCGCCGCGATTTTCTGGTCGATCGTGTCGGTGATGTCCACCACGAACTGGCTGTGCCAGTGCCGCTGTTCGGCGTCGAACGGAAACGGCACGTACACGAGGTGCGGCACCCGGTACGGGGCAGTGCCGGCGAACCGCTCGTTCCACTTCGTGAGCTGCGAGTAGAACCGCGCGGCCTCTCCGATCAAGCCACCCTGCAGGTGGTCCGGAGACGCTGCGGGCGTGCGCCCGCTCGCGATGATGACGATACTCGGCCGGTACTTGCGGAACTGCGTCGCGAGCGCGAACCGCGCCTCCGGGCCGTCCATGAGTACGCGGTTGGGCAGTTCGACGTTAACGCGCACGGGCACGTCGAGAACGCGGCGCGCCGCTTCGGCCTCCTGTTTGCGCGTTTCGAGCGACCCACGGGGCGTCGGTTCCCCGCTGGTCAGGTCGAAGATGCCGACCTTGTACCCCTGTTTCACCATCTTCGCGAGTGTGCCGCCACAGAGGATTTCGAGATCGTCGGGGTGTGGGGCCACTGCAATCACGTCGAGGCGCTCGGGCGTGTTCTCGTCCGTCATGTTTAAAGCTCCGTGAGGTACTTTTGGTGTACAGGATACACGCACGCAAGCCTCGCTTTGACCCGACCCCGAGGCCACTTGCTCAGCGATGTACCTCGGCCTATCCTGAACCATGTAAGGCCAAGTGGCGGAATGGCAGATGCACTCGACTCAAAATCGAGCGGGGCAACCTGTGTGGGTTCGAGTCCCACCTTGGCCATATGTACGAGCGGAATGCTCTGGGCTCGGGATGACGTGAGTTGTCCCGAGTCCTGTAGTTTTCACGACTTCCATAACTTCATGACCACTTCCGGCGGGTCTCCTTCTCGAACCGGGTGAATCGAATCGTCTGCACTCCGCCCGGCGGACCCTGCATGGTGGCGCGGCAGGCGAGGCGCCCCCCTGTCGGACTCCGACGACCAACTCCTGGCCTGTAGCTGAGAGTTCTCGCGCTTCTTCCCGAAACGGACATCGTGACGCAACACCTTAACAATTCGTTCGACACGACTTCAAGGTGTTCGGTCTTCGGGCTGTAGACTTCCCCGTCCTTGTGCGTGGTTCATCCAGCCGGATTGTGGGTTTTGCTTGTGATCTCGTGGAACTTTGGCTTCGATAGGCTTCTGCCGAGGCCGATTCGCGAGCGCACGAACACAGCCGGGTACCGAGTGCTGACGGCGGAGTAAAAGTGCAGCGCTGGGCGGAGCAAAAGTGCAGC
>JBJSXS010000939.1:0-8195 GCA_046086545.1 Gemmata sp. | reverse complement strand
GCATGCCGTGTGCCTCGTTGCGTGAGCGGCTCTACCCTTCGCCCTGCCCGCCTTCGGCCCTCTCGTGCCGGAGGAGGGCCACCGTCGTTTTGCGGGCCACGACCTTGTGGGTGTACTCGATCTCGACCTGCGCGCCGCGGACGACGAGGCGCGCCTCTCGCACCAGTGTACCGGCCGCGACGAGCAAGGCGAACGCCCCGGAGAACCCGAGCGCCACGGGCACCCACCCGAGCGCCAGCTTCGTGGATGCCGACAGGCCGACGGTCAGACTCGCGCCGACCAGCAGGCCGACGGCCGTGTACAGGGTGACGATGGCGCGCTGGAGCAGCTGCAACCGCTGCGTGTGCCAGCCCATCTGGTCGGCGATCAGCGCGCGCTTCTTGACCACCTCGGCGGTGGCCACGCCGTCCGGCAGCGCCTCGGCCATCTCGGTCAGCGCGCGGACCCGGTCCACCACGCGCCCGAGCCGGTTCGCGGTGGACAGCGACAGCGTGCCCGACGCACTGATCAGCAGCGCCGGCGTAATCATGGCGCCGAGGATCTCGCCGGCGCCCAAGAAGTCGATTGCCATCAACAGCGCCCCCCTCCACAGTTAAAGTAGTAGGCACGCCGCGTGCGCCGTCGCTACACTCGGCGGACCGGCGCCGGCCGCTCTCGCACCGCCACACGGACCCCTCGCACCATGCGCTTACTAGCACTGCTCGCCGCCCTCGCCCTGGCCTCGCCCGCGCTCGCGCAGAAGGAGCCGGCCGTCAAGTCGGCCGGGGCACATGCGGACGCGAACTGGCCCACCGCCCTCAAAATCTGGGAGTGGGCGGAACCCGGGTACCAGGAGAAGAGGTCGTCCGCGGCGCTCGCGGAGGTCGCCGAGAGGGCGGGGTTCAAGGTGACGAAGGGCGTGGCGAAGATTCCGACCGCGTTCACCGCGGAGTTCGGCAGCGGCAAGCCGGTCATCGGCATCCTGGGCGAGTTCGACGCACTCCCGGAGCTGTCGCAAGAGGCGGTGCCGTTCCGCCAGCCGCGCAAGGAAGGCAGCACCAACGGGCACGCGTGCGGGCACCACCTGTTCGGCACCGCGTCGCTGTCCGCGTGCATCGCGCTCGCGGAGCAGATCAAGGCGGGCAGGCTGCGCGGCACGATCCGCTACTACATGTGCCCGGCGGAAGAGGGCGGGGCCGCGAAGACGTTCATGACGCGGGCCGGGCTGTTCGACGACTGCGATACCGTGCTACACTGGCACCCCGGGGCGCGCAACGCCGCGGGCGACGCCAGCTGCCTGGCGCGCATCGCGGTCAAGTTCCGGTTCCACGGCACCGCGGCGCACGCGGCCGGGTCGCCGGAGAAGGGCCGCAGCGCGCTCGACGCGCTCGTCCTCACCATGCACGGCGTCGAGCTGCTGCGCGAGCACACCCCCGACGGCACCCGGCTGCACCACACCGTCACATCGGGCGGCGGGGCGGCGAACGTGGTGCCCGAGTTCGCCGAAGGGTTCTTTTACGTCCGGCACCCGAAGTCCGATGAGGTGAAGAAGCTGTACCCGCGGGTGCTGAAGTGCGCACAGGGCGCCGCGCTCGCGACTGAAACCAGGCTCGAGGTGGTGTACCTCGGCGGCACGATGGAGATTCTGCCCAACGACACCCTCGCGCAGGTCGCGAAGAAGAACTTGGCCGCACTCAACGACCTGAAGTACGACGACACAGAAACCAGGTTCGCGGTGCGGCTGCGCGAGACGTTCCCCGACAAGCCGCCGCCGCTCGAAGACGTCTCGCAGGTGTTCGACGTGTCGGGGAAGTCGAGCGGCGGCAGCACGGACGTGGGCGACGTGTCCTGGGCGGTGCCGGTGGTCGGGTTCAACACCGCGTGCTGGGTGCCCGGCACCCCCGGGCACTCGTGGCAGGCGGTCGCGTGCGGCGGCACGACCATCGCCAAGAAGGGCATGAACCTCGCGGCCCGCACGCTGGCCGCGACCGCCTACGATCTGTTCACCGACGAGAAGCTGCGCGACGCGGCGAAGGCCGAACACACGAAGCGCCTGGACGGCCGCAAGTACGCCGCGATGCTGGAGAGGGACCAGCAGCCGCCGCTCGATTACCGCGACCCACCCAAGCGCGGCACGAAGGAGTAAGCGGCTTTCGCCGGCGAGCCCGCGGAAGCCGGAGAGCCGCGTTCCGAACCCTCGGGCTCCTGCTCTCCGCCGGGCGCCCTTCATAGGAGTTCCCGTGCTCCGCATCGAATACGCCGACGCCACTCCTTCCCACGCGGCGAGCCGGCGCGAGCTGCTCACCGTGGGCGGGCTGAGCGCGCTCGGGCTGTCGCTGCCGGCGCTCCTCGCGCGCGAGCCGCACTTCGCGCCGGGCGCGGCGCGCGGCTTCGGGCGCGCGAAGGCGTGTGTCCTGCTGTGGATGGGCGGCGGGCCGCCGCAGCACGAGACCTGGGACCCGAAGCCCGACGCGCCGGCGGAGGTGCGCGGCCCGTTCCGCCCGATCGCTTCCGCGACCCCCGGGCTGCGCGTGGGTGAGTTGATGCCCCTCGTCGCGCAGCAGACGAACCGCGTCTGCGTGCTGCGGGCGATGACCACGGGCATCAACGCTCACTCGTCCAGCGGGTACTGGGTGCTGACCGGCGTGCCGCACCCGCGGGGCGACGTGGAAGTCGCGGGGCAACTCACCGCGGGCGACTGGCCGTGCGTCGGGGCGGTGGTGAACCGGCTCACCCCGCCGCGGCGCGGGCTCCCGAACGTCGTCACGCTGCCGGAGCAGATCTTCAACAACCCGAACGACCCGTGGCCGGGCCAGAACGCCGGCTTCCTCGGGCGCGCGTGGGACCCGTGGCTGGTCGCGTGCGACCCGTCGCGCCCGGACTTCTCTTTGAAGGAAGTATCACCGCCCGCCGACGTGGCGCCGCTGCGCTTCGACGAGCGGCGCTCCCTGCTGGAACAAGTGAACCGGCACACCGACCGCATCGCGGGCGGCGACCTGGGGCGGTACGCGCCGAACGTGCAGCAGGCGTTCGACCTGCTCGCCGACAAGAACGCGCGAAAGGCGTTCGACCTGACGGCCGAGAGCGCCCGCGTGCGCGACCGGTACGGGCGCGGCAAGTTCGCGCAGTCGTGCCTGCTCGCGCGCCGGCTGGTCGAGGCGGGGGTGCGGCTGGTGCAGGTGAACTGGCCGCGCGAGCCGGGCGACAACACCGCCGGCAACCCCCTGTGGGACACGCACTCGAAGAACGCCGAGCGGCTCAAGAACGTGCTGATGCCGCAGATGGACCGCGCGTACTCCGCGCTGCTCGACGATCTGGCGCAGCGCGGGCTGCTGGACGAGACGCTGGTGGTGTGGGTGGGCGAGTTCGGGCGCACGCCGAAGATCAACGGCGCCGGCGGGCGCGACCACTGGGGCCGGGTGTTCCCCGCGGCGCTCGCGGGCGGCGGGGTGGGTGGCGGTCAGGTGCTCGGCGCGAGCGACCGGATCGGCTCCGACCCGACCGACGGCCGCACCCGCCCCGAGGAGTTGACCGCGACCGTCTTCCACGCGCTCGGCATCCACCCGGACAGCGAGATCCGCGACCCGCTCGGCCGCCCGCACCCGGTTAGTCGCGGGAGCGTGATTCGTAAGGTGTTCGCGTGACCCGGTGCCGGGCGGCCGGGCGCGTGTACCATCTCCGCGGTCCGCGCGCTCCTCGAGCTTGCGGGGCGCATCGTCACGACCGCGCCGGGCAGGGGGCGCCCCGGCCGCGGTCGCGATAGAAGACTGGCCTGCCGGGTGCGGGGTGCCCGGTCACGAAGCACTTCAAAACGCACTTCGTACCGCGTCTACAACACGCCGCCCGGAAAATCGACTTGCGTCCCGACGTTCGTAGCGCCGAACAACGTTCCTCATGGAACATCGACGGGCGCCAGAATGTCACACCGGGCGCCGCTCAGCCGAGCTTGAACGCCTCGGTGAGGCACGCGAGCGCCTCCGCGCCGCGGGCGCGCTCCACCACCACGCCCACGCACACCTCGCTGGTGTTGATCATCGCGATGTTGATGCCCCGCGCGGCCAGAGCGCCGAACATTGTCTTCGCGACGCCGGTGTGTGTCCGCATCCCGACGCCCAACACGAACAGCACCGCGATGTCGCCGTCGCCGGCCACGCGGCACTTCGGGTCGATCTCGCGCACCACGTCCTGCGTGCGCTTCAGGGCGCGCGTGAGGTCCGCGCGCGGCACCGTGAAGGACAGCTCCGCCTTCGCCGGGCCGCTCTGGTTCTGCACGATCATGTCCACGAGGATGCCGCCGGTCGCGACCGCGTTGAACACCCGCGAGCAGTTGCCCGGCCTGTCCGGCAGGTCGTAGATCGTGATGCGGCTCTGCTCGGTGTTCAGGTGCGCCCCGCTCACCAGCACGTCTTCCATCCCCTCCAGGCGCGCGATGGCCGCGTCGCGGTCCTTCGCGGCGGCCACGACGAGCGGGCTGGGCCGCGGCTTGAACTCGCCGCCGGACGTGTTCTCGCCGGCGCCCTTACGGGCGTTCGCCAGCGCGAACGCGGCGTGAACCGCCTTCAGCGCGCGGCGGCCGCGAACGGCCTTCTTGCTCTCGAGGTGCGCCTTCTTGATGGGCTCCGCCGGGCGCGCCGCGTCGGCCGCGGCCTGCTGCGCCTCCGGGTCGGCGCCGTCCTCCTCCACCAGCACGCTGATCTTGATGTCGCCGGTGGTGATCATCTTCAGGTTCACGCCCTCGGTCGCGAGCGCTTGAAACATGCGCTCCGCGACCCCCGAGATCGCGCGCATCCCGGCGCCCACCACCGACACCTTGCTCACCTTCCCCGTCTCGTTCAGCGTCGCGCCGAGGTCCGCGACGATGGGCGCGAGCGTCTTCTTGGTGCGGTCGAGTTCGGCGTTCAGCACCGTGAAGCCGATGGTGGCCTTGCCGCCCTCGCCCACGCTCTGCGCGATCATGTCCACGGCGATGTTCGCGTCGGCCAGCGCGCTGAACACGCGGTGGCTCACGCCGGGCCGGTCGGGGACGCCTTCGAGCACCAGGCGCGCCTCGTCGGCCGCGAGCGCGACCCCGCACGCCGGGATCTCACTCATCCACGGCGCCTCGGGGACGATCCAGGTGCCGATGGCGTCCGACTTCGCGTTCCGCACCATCAGCGGCACGTCGAACTTCTTCGCGAACTCGATGCTGCGCGAGTGCATGACGCCGGCGCCCATGCTCGCCATTTCCAGCATCTCGTCGTAGCTGATGGCGTCCATCTTGCGGGCGTCGGGAACGATCCGCGGGTCGGTGGTGTACACGCCGTCCACGTCGGTGTAGATCTCGCACGCGACCTCGTAGCCGGCGAGTTTCACCGCCGCGGCCACCGCCACCGCGGTCGTGTCGGACCCGCCGCGCCCGAGGGTGGAGATGTCGCCCAGTTCGTCCACGCCCTGGAACCCGGCGAGGACGACGATGTGCCCGTTGTCGAGCGCCTCGCACAGGCGCTGCGTGTCGATCTTCTTGATGCGGGCCTTACGGTGCGTGCTGTCGGTGACGATGCCGATTTGCGGCCCGGTGAAGCTGACCGCCTGCTCGCCGAGTTCCTGAACCGCCATCGCGGTCAGCGCGATGCTGATCTGCTCGCCGGTCGCGAGCAGCATGTCCATCTCGCGGGCCGACGGCGCGGCCGTGATCTCGCCCGCTTTGGCGATGAGGTCGTCCGTGGTGCTGCCCTGCGCGGACACGACGACGATGACCTTGTTGCCCGCGTGCTTGGCGCGGATCGCCTTGCGCGCCGCCTCCATGACGCTCTCGGCGTCCTTCACGCTGGACCCGCCGAACTTCTGCACGACGACCGCCACGGCCGCACCCCTTAGTTGGAACGCCGAACAGCACGCAGGAGGTGTTGTAACAACGACACGGCGGTCTTGTAGGCTCCCGCCGAACCGCACGGGGCACCGGCGCTCGTGCCGGTGCCCCGGGGCCGCCGTTCGCCAGCGAGCCGTTACGAGCCCGGTGCCGCGTCCGCCTGCCTCTTCCGCTGGGCGATCTCGTCGGCGAACAGCTGGCGCACCTTCTTCTTGGTGACGCGGTCGATGATCCACGGCGCGAACCGGTTGACCAGCAGCAGCAGTTTGCCCTGGAGCGTGAGCGTGGTGTCGAGGCGGCCGCGCTCGACGGCCTTCAGCGTGGCGACCGCGACCTGCTCGCTCGTCATCCCGCGCAGGTGGTCGAGTTGCACCTTCGCCTTCTGCTCCAGCATGTTCTTCGAGAAGTTCGTTTGCGTCAGGCCCGGCGAAACCACCAGCACGTCGATGCCGTCCTTCGCGAGTTCGGCCCGGATCGCCTCACTGAACCCCATCACCGCAAACTTGCTGGACGCGTACAGCGACCGCCCCGGGATCGCGCGCTTGCCGATCACCGACGAGATGTTCACGATGGCCGGCGTCCGGCCCTGCTTCAGAAGGGGCAGGAAGGCGCGCGTGGTTTCCGTCAGGCCGAAGAAGTTCGTCTCGAAGATCTGCCGCAGCACGGCCGGTTCGCTGTCCACGAAGTGCCCGGTGGCGCCGATGCCCGCGTTGTTCACCAGCACGTCCATGCCGCCGAGCTGCGCCGCGGACGCGGCCACCATCGCCGCGCGGTCCTCGGGCTTCGTGATGTCGGCCGCCACGGTCCCGATGGGCGTGCCCGCCTTCGCCGCGTCCGCCGCCAGTTCGTCGAGTAGCCGCTGCGAGCGCGCCGCGGCGATCACCTTGCACCCGCGCTTCGCGGCCTCCAGCACGAGCGCGCGGCCGATGCCTTGCGAAGCGCCGGTGATGATGACCCGCAACCCGGGCAAGTTCCGCCGTGCCATGATTGACCCACCAGAGTAACGGGCACACCCCGTGTGCCGTTGCGTCGCGAATCCGAGTACGGCACACCGGGTGTGCCTGCTACGTTGTGTTCTACCATTCGGGCCGCGCCCGGGGGAATCCCGCAAAGTAATATGATCTGGGTCAACCCGGGGGAAGAATATGCCTGTAACGGTTCTCGCGAACGCAACGCTGGTTCTGCCGGACCGGCTCGTTCCCGGCGCCGGAGTGGCGTTCGAGAACGGCCGCATCGTCGAAGTCGGTACGCTCCGCGGCGGGACCGACCTCGGCGGCGCGTACCTCGCGCCAGGGTTCGTGGACCTTCACGTCCACGGGGGCAACGGCGCGGACTTCATGGACGGCACCGCGGAGGCGTTCCGCACGGTCTGTCGGTGCCACGCGAAGCACGGCACGACCAGCCTCACACCGACGAGTACGGTCGCGACCGGCCCGCAGTACGACCGCTTCCTGGCCCTGTGCGAACAGCTATACGGCGACGTGCCGGGCGGGGCGCGCGTCGTCGGGAGCCACTTCTACGGCCCGTACTTCGCGCGCCCGGCCCGCGGGTGCCACCCGGACCAGGAGTTCCTCACCCCCGACGAAGCGAACGCGGCGCGGTTCACGAAGCTCGCGGAGCGGATGCCGCTTGTGGTGACGGTGGCGCCCGAGGTGGCGAACGCGGAGTGGCTGGTCCGCACCTACGGGCCGAAGGGCGTGCGGTTCAACGCCGGCCACAGCCACGCGACCTTCTCGCAGGTGGAAGCCGCGGTGTCGTGGGGCGTGCGGCACGTGGATCACCTGTTCTGCGCGATGTCCGACCGCGCGCGGCTGCGGCAGTCGCAAACGTACCCGATGCGCGGGGGCGTCCTCGAGGCCACGCTCTTCTTCGACGAACTGACCACCGAAGTGATCGCGGACGGAAAGCACCTCTCGCCCGAGCTCCTGCGGCTGGCGTACAAGGCGAAAGGCCCGGACCGCCTGGCGCTCGTGACCGACTCCATGCGCGCCGTGGACCTGCCCGACGGCGAATACTGGTTCGGCGCCGCGGGCAGCGGCGAGAAGGTGCTGAAGAAGGACGGCGTGGGGGTCACGCTCGACGGCACCGCGCTCGCGTCCTGCGTGATGGGGATGGATCACTGCGTGCGGACGATGCACTTCGCGGCCGGCGTACCGCTGCCCGAAGCCGTTCGCATGGCGAGCCTCACGCCCGCTCGCATCTTGGGTGCAGGGGAGGAAATCGGTAGTCTCGTCGCCGGCAAGCGCGCAGATTTCGTCGTGCTGGACGGCGCGCTCAACGTGCGACGCGTGTATGTCGGCGGCGAGCCGGTTACATGACGCGAGCGGGGGGCGGAGGTTTTTCTCTTTCCCCCCCCCCCCTCCCCCCC
>JBJSXS010000938.1:0-5955 GCA_046086545.1 Gemmata sp. | reverse complement strand
CCTCTATTCTCTTCTGCTAATCTCCGCGGGTACGGAACGTCTCCCCCGCGCCGGGCGCGTCGTCCAGCCCGCGCACGGTGGCCGGCCCGCCGCGGAGCCACGGGCCGACCGCGCTGCGCGTCTCGCCGAGCAGCAGCGTCTGCCCGAGGCCGTCGGTGACGCGCTCGAACGGGGTCGGGGTGTCGTAACGCATCGCGCCCGCCTTCGGCGCGCCGGCCGGGAGCGCAGCGGCGTTCGCGCCGACGCCGCCGACCCCGACGTAGCAGGTGAGCGCGGGCGAACCGGGCGGCCCTTGCGGGGTGTTCTCGGGGCACAGGAGCGTCGGGACGGTGGTTCGCGCGGCGCGCTGGTTCGGCTCGGCGCCCCACGGCCGCGCCGTGTCGATGGTGTCGAGGAGCTGCGCGCCGTTCACCCGGCGCTGGTCGAGGCCGGGCAGCACGGGCACCACCCAGCTGAGCCGGTCCTCGGCCGGCAGGTCGAGCGGCCCGGCCGTTCCGGCCGGGACCTCGTGCAACAGCCGCCGCCCTTCCGCCCGCGGGTCGGGCCGCGCGTGGTGCGCGGCGAACAGGGTCAGCTCGCGCAAGTTGTTTTGCGACGCGGCCGCGTTCGCCCGGAGCCGCGCCTTCATGATGAACGGGAGCAGCAGCCCGACTAGAACGATGGTGAACAGCGCCGCACCGATAACGACGATCCGCCGAGCCATCGCTGCCCCCCCGCGTGAGCCACTACCCAAGTGTACGGACCGGGCGGGCCGAGAGTGCGGCGGGCCGACAACTGGAAACCTCATGCCCCGGCTCCTCGCGCTCGCCGCCCTCCTCGCCCTGCCCGCCGCGGCGCGCGCCGCCGAGCCGAAGCCGGAAGCCGCGGACGCGGTCATGGCCGACGCGATGAAGGCGTTCCGGGCGCCCGGGGCCGCGCTCGTCGTCGTGCGGGGCGATCAGGTGCCGGTGCTGAAGGGGTACGGGCGCCGCGCGGCCGACGCCAACGGGCCGGTCACGCCGGACACCCTGTTCCCGCTGGCGTCGTGCACCAAGCAGTTCACCGCGGCGCTGCTCGCGACGCTCGTGGACGACGGGAGCCTGAAGTGGGACGACCCGGTGAACAGGCACTATACCGGGTTCAAGCTGTCGGACCCGAACGCGGACGCGCTGCTCAGCGTGCGCGACCTGGTGACGCACCGCACCGGGCTCGGGAGCCACGACCTGCTCTGGTATCGCGCCCCCTGGAGCATCGACCACGTTCTCGCGCAGGTCGAGCGCCTGCCGCTCGAATACCCGTTCCGCAGCGGGTACCGGTACAACAGCATCCCGTTCATGGCCGCCGGACGCGTCGCGGAGCGGGTCGGCAAGTCGAAGTGGGAGAAGCTGGTGCGCGAGCGCCTGACCGAACCGCTCGAGATGAAGGGCGTCCACTTCACCACCGCGGAGATTCCGAAGGCCGCCGACCGCGCGCTCGGTCACCGGCTGAACAGGGCCGGCGAGGTCGAGTTCATGCCGGCCTACGAGACGCGGGAGCCGAACCCGTCGGGGTCGATGAGCGCGACCCCGCGCGACCTGGCCGCGTGGCTACAGTTTCACATTTCCGACGGGGTGGCGCCCAGCGGCAAGCGGCTCGTCTCGTCAGCCCCGCTGCTTGAGACGCGGGCCCCGCAGAACCCGATCCGCATGAGTGCCGCGGCGCGGGCCGCGTTCCCGGAGACGGTGCAGACGAGCTACGCGATGGGCTGGGTGGTGTCCGACTACCGCGGGCTGAAGGTGGTGGCGCACGGCGGCATCATCGACGGGTTCCGGGTGCAACTCACGCTCGTCCCGGACAAGGACCTGGGCTTCGCGGTGCTCACCAACATGCACGACTCGCGCCTGCCGCAGGCCGCCACCAACTCGCTGATCGATCTGTACTGCGGGCTGAAGCCCAGGGACTGGAACGCGCACTTCCGCAAGCTGGTCGATGACGAGGCCGCGACCAAAAGGGCCGCGCTCGCGGCGCGAGACAAGGCCCGGGACCCGACCGCCGGGCCGTCGCTCGCGCTGGCGGCCTACGCGGGCAAGTACGCGCACCCGGCCTACGGCACCGCGACTGTCGCACACGCCGAAGACAAGCTGGTCGTGAGCTGGAGCGGGTTCACCTGCCCGCTGGAGCACTTCGAGCGCGACCGGTTCCGCGTCGGCGCCGGGCTGTTCGAGGACGAGCTCGCGGCGTTCGCGGTCAAGGACGGGAAGGCGACCGGGGTGACGCTGTCGGGGATCGAGTTCCAGAGGTGAGCCGGGGGCCGTCACGACACCAGGGAGAAGAACAGCTCTTCGAGGTCGTCTTGCCCGTACAGCTCGCGCAGCTCGTTGAGGGTGCCGCACACGACCACTTTGCCCTTGGACATGACCGCGACGCGGTCGCACAACTTCTCCACCTCGTGCATGATGTGCGTCGAGAAAATGATGGTCTTGCCGCGCCCGCGGAGCCGTTTGATGTTGTCCAGCACCGCCCGCTGCACCAGCACGTCGAGGCCCGCGGTCGGCTCGTCGAAGATGAGCACCGGCGGGTCGTTCACCATCGCCCGCGCGATGGACAGCTTCTGCTTCATCCCCGTGCTGAGTTTGGACCCGCGAACGTCCCTGAACTCCGTCATCTGGAGGGTGACGAACAGGTCTTCCATGCGGGCCCGGAGTTCGTCCGGGGGCACCCGGTGGAGCCGGCCGTAGTACTCGACCAGTTCCCACGCGGTCATGCGGTCGTACACGCCGGTGTTGGCCGACAGGAACCCGACGTGCCGCCGCACCTCGCCGGGCTGCGTCACCACGTCGTAGCCGGCGACGGTCGCGGTGCCGGCGGACGGCGCCAGTACGGTGCAGAGCATCCGCAGGGTGGTGGTTTTGCCGGCCCCGTTAGGCCCGAGCAGCCCGAACACCTCGCCCGGGCGCACGGTGAACCGCACCGCGTCCACGGCCGCGGCGCGCCGCCCGCCGGCGCCGCGGAACCACTTCGACAGGTCGCGCACTTCGATCATACAGCCGGGGGCCAGAGGGCAGAGAACAAAGGACCGGAGCACGCGGGTGCTACGCCGGGCCGGCCCGCTCGGACGTCCAGCGGGTGTAGTTGGCCCAGCTCGCGTCGCTCAGCAGGAACTCGGGGTACGCCTCGCCCTGGATGCGCAGCAGCGCCTTGCGGGCGCCGGTCCCGGGGTCGTGCCGGGACCGCTGCAGGCTGAAGTCGTCCGGCCCGGCGACCCACACCGAGTTCCCGTTGTTCGCCACGAAGAACACCGTGCTGCCGATCAGCTTCGCGCGCCAGTGGGGGGTGGTGGGCAGGTCCAGCGCGAGCGGGTCCGCGTGCGGGTCGGAGGTCAGGATGTCGCGAACGAGGTCGTCGAACCAGGCGATGTGCTCGGACGACGGGCGCTCGGCGAACAACTTCCGCAGCCCCGCGTATGCGCGGAACCGGCCGACCGCGAAGAACAACATTATTCCGCCTAAGAACAGCCCGGTGGTCATGGGCGGGGCGCCGTTCTGAAACCGCAGGTACTCGCGGCCCAGGTTCAGCGCAGCGAACGCCAGCAGCACCAAGCCGTCGAGGATCAGCCCCTCGGCCGACGGAATCACCCACTTGACCAGACCGACGAACAGCTCACCACCCGCGAGCGCCGCGTACAGCAGAACCAGCGCGGGTTGCTCGTTCGCGCGGTGCATGAAGTACGCGAACCCGAACATGATGAGCGCGTACAGGATGTTCTCGCGCCCGCTCCTCTGCACCCCGCGGCGCAGCTCGCGGTACGCGGCCACGTTCTGCAGCCGCCAGCGCATGGTCGCTTCGTCGGACATTCATCACGTCTCGGTTCGGGCGGCGCGTCGGAACACCCCGGCTCATTGTGCCGACTCAGTTCAGCACCGGCAATGACGCCCCCGGAACTTGCGGGCCGGCGCCCGCCGCCCGCGGCCCGCTGTGCGGCGGCCGCTCGTCGATCAGTTGGTAGAACACGTTCCGCTGGCGCGGCTCCCACCCGGCCTCGCGGATGCTCCGCTTGATCTCTTCGAGCGTCAGGTAGTGCACGGTCCCGGCCGACGCGACCACGTTCTCCTCGATCATCAGCGAGCCCATGTCGTTGGCGCCGAAGAGCAGCGCGACCTGCCCGATCTTGCCCCCCTGGGTGACCCACGACGACTGAATGTTGGAGATGTTGTCGAGGAACAGTCGGGCAATCGCCTGCGTCCGCAAGTACTCGAACGCGCCTTGCTCCGGGAAGTCACTCATTTTGTGCCCCGGCTGCATGGTCCAGCAGATGAACGCGGTGAACCCGCCCGTTTCGTCCTGCAAATCGCGGAGGCGCTGTAGGTGTTCGACGCGGTCGGCATCGGTCTCGATGTGGCCGAACATCATCGTGCAGGTGCCCTTCCCGCCGAGCCGGTGCCACACCCGGCACACCTCCAGCCACTCGTCCGCGAGCGCCTTGCCCCTGGTGAGCTCCTTGCGCACGCGGTCCACGAGGATTTCGCCGCCGCCGCCGGGGAGCGACCCGAGGCCGGCGTCCTTGAGGCGCTGCAGCACCGTTTCCAGCGGGAGCTTGTTGATCTTGTGGAAGTGCCAGATTTCGGGCGGGCTGAACGCGTGGAGATTGACCTGCGGGAACCGCGCCTTCAGGTCGCGCAGGAGCTCCTCGTACCACTCGAGCTTGAGCGCCGGGTGCATCCCGCCCTGCATGAGCACCTGATCGCCGCCGAGGGCGACGGTCTCCTCAATCTTCCTGTAAAGCTCCTCGCGCGGCAGGACGTAGGCGTCTGCATCGGCCGACTTGCGGTAGAACGCGCAGAAGTCGCACACCGCGGCGCACACGTTGGTGTAGTTGATGTTGCGGTCGATGTTGTACGTGCGGTACGGCTCCGGGTGCAGCCGCACCACGACCGCGTGCGCCGCCTTGCCGAGTTTGTGCAGGTCCCGACAGGCGAACAGCGCGAGGCACTCGTCCGGCGTGATGCGGGTGCCGGCCGCGGCCTTCGCGAGGATGGCGTCGATGGTGGTCATGCGAGTTCCCTTGTCGGTCACGCCGCGCCGACCGCGAGGGGCCGCGCGGCGGGAACCAGCCCGAGCTCGGCGGCGAGTTCGCGATACCTGTTCATCCCCGCGAGTTCGGCCGGGCCGAGGTCGTAGCGGATGATGTTGCTCATGTACCGCCGGCAGTACCCGGGGTCGAGGTTCAGCAGGGGGGCCTCGCGCTGCGCGATCGCGCCGGCGCTCGCGAGCCCGTACTCCTTCGCCTGATGGAAGGCACCTTCCGCGGCGCCGAGTTCGACGCCGGCGCGGACCGCCCACACCGCGAACACCATCGGGAGGCCGGTCCAGTCGGTCCACTCTGCGCCCAGGTCGTAGGCGAACCGGTAGCCCGGCAGGCACGCCCGCATCGCGCGATCGCCGATCAGCAGTACCGCGTCGGTCGTCAGGTCGTCGGCCGGGGCGTCGATGGGCAGCTGCTCGACCCGCGGGCGCGCCCCGTACCGCTTCTCGAGGATGATCCGCGTGAGGGCCGCGCTGGTGCGCGAGCCCTCGTCCAGGGCGACGGTGCGAATCAGCTCCCACCGCACCTTGCTGAACAGCGTTACGCTCAGCACCGGCCCCCTCGAGCCGATGGCGATGTTCGGCACGAACGAGTAGTTGTTGCCACGGAAGAACTCGACCACGGGAACGAGGCCGACGTCGAGGGCGCCGCTCGCGAGTTGGTCCGCGAGCCGGCTCGGCAGGTCGAGGGACAGTTGGACGTTCGGCGCGAAGTCGGGCATGCGCTCGATGAGCGGCTTGGTGTTCAGGTAGTTCACCGCGCCGACGCGCAGCGGGGTTGCCATTTGAGGTCACGGCCCTTTCACGACGGCGGGTCCAGCCGTCGTTATAAGAACCGCGAACCGGCGGGGAAATGCAACCGGGCCGCGCGCCGCCAGGGGGTCGGCGAGGGCGCGGGGCCGCGCCCCGCGCGGG
>JBJSXS010000937.1:0-4128 GCA_046086545.1 Gemmata sp. | reverse complement strand
GCCCGGTCGTGCGGGCCGCGAGCCAGCCCAACCCGAGGCCCAGAACGAACAGCGGGACCGGGTTCGGCCAGACCGGGTGCAGCAGCGCGAACAGCGCGGCCGTGGCGTACACCGCGCGCGCGCGCCGCGCCCCGGTTCGCTTGAACCGCCACAGCGCCGCGAACCCGACCACCAAAACGCCCGCGAACGCGACCGGCTGCCACCGCCCGCCGACCGCGGCGAGCAGGCCCGCGAACAGCATCACCAGCCACGGCCGGATGCTCGTGATCGGAGCGACGCCGGCCCCGCGCGCCTTCACGCGCCCGACGCACCACCAGAGCAACAGCCCGCGGACCAGCAGCTCTTCGCGCAGCGGCGCGCCGGCGCACGCTTCCGCCGCCAGCAGCACCTGGTCGCGCACCGGGCGCCCGCCGAGCTTCGTCAGCGCGTGCGTCTCCGGCGGTAGCCCGAGCGCCTGCGCGGTTGCGTTCACGACCAGGTTCAGCAGCAGCACGGTCGGCAGGACCGCGCACCACGCGACGACCGCGAGCGCCACCTTCCCCGCGGCGCTGCCGTTCGGGCGCGGCCGCCACGTCGGGTACAGGGAGTGGCGCGCGAGCGCGAGCGCGGCCAGCGAAACGGGGAGCGCGAGCAGGTTCGCCCACAGCCCGCGGAGCGTGGCCGCTTCCGCCCTCAGCTCGGCCGGGGCGCCGTCGGGCCTCGCGTGCGGAAAGTCGTCGCCGTACACCCACCGGAAGAAACCGCTCTCGCTCAGCACTTCGTGGGCCGTGATCGGCACGACGAACGTCACGACCACGAACGCGACCGTCACCTCGAACCCGCCCCACGGCACCGGGAACGGGCGCCACGCGGGGAGCAGCGGTTCGCCCCGGGGGCGCAGCGCCAGCGCGCCGAGGCCCGCGGGCACCGCCGCGAGCGCGACCAGCCCGAGCGCGACCGCCATCCGCTGAAGTTCGGCCAGGTCTATCGACACGCGGCACCGCAGAGCGGGGGGACACCGACGCCACAACAGCATTAAATGTACTGCAGGCTGCCCGCCTGTCCCGCACCAGAACCGCGACCGCACATGGCCACCATCCTGGACCGGATCGTCGAGACCAAGCACCGCGAGATCGCGGCCGCGCGCGCGGCGGTGCCGGACCTTGAGCTGGAGCGCCGCGCTGCCGAGATGTCGCCGGCCCGCAACTTCAGCGCCGCGCTCCGGCGGGCGGGCGAGATCGCGCTCATCGCGGAGGTGAAGAGGGCGTCGCCGTCCGCGGGCGTGATCCGTGCCGATTTCGACCCGGTGCGCATCGCCCGCGTGTACGAAGAGCACGGGGCGGCTGCGATCAGCGTTCTAACCGACGTGGAATACTTCCAGGGCAGTCTGCGATACTTGACCGATGTGCGGGCGGCGGTCGGGTGCCCGGTGCTGCGGAAGGACTTCGTACTCGACCGTTACCAGCTGCTCGAAGCGCGGTGCGGCGGCGCGGACGCGGTGCTGCTCATCGCGGAATGTCTGCCGGGCGACCGGCTCGCGCGGCTCCAGCGCGAGGCGACACAACTCGGCCTGCACACGCTCGTCGAGTTGCACGACGCGGACCAGCTCCCGCGCGTGCTCGACTGCGGGGCCGCGACCGTGGGCATCAACAACCGCGATCTGCGGACGTTCGTGACGCGCCTGGAACACACGCTGGAGTTGCTGCCGCAGATCCCGCCGGACCGCGCGGTTGTGAGCGAGAGCGGGATCAAGACGCATGCCGATCTCGTGCGCCTCAGGGCCGCCGGCACGCGGGCGGTGCTGGTGGGCGAATCACTGATGCGCGCCGCCGACATCGGCGCTGCGTTGGATGCCCTGCGGGGCGGGTGACTGACTGTGGCCGGTGCCGCGCTCCCGCCGGGGACACGGGCCGACGCCACAAACTCACTTCGTCGCCGGCAGCGTGCCGTTGGTCACGAGTTTGCCGGCTAGTTTGGCGTCCGGGAAGTTGCCCAGGAGGTAAGTGTTGCGCCCGTCGCGCACCTGCACCTTGATGCCCTCCGCCGCGCCGATGTGCTGACCGCTCTTACCCATTGGCTGGAGGGACATTGTGTGCTCGCCCGCGGGCAATTCCAGCCTCAGCACCTGAATCTTGTCCGGCAAGAGGCCCCAGCACCGCGTGTCGGCCGATTCGGTCGCCTCCCAGATCACGCCGGCGGCGTTCAGCGCGAGGCTCGCGCCCATCGACTTGTCCACGCCCGCGGCCTCCTTCACGCCGTACACAATCCCCTTCTTCACCACGCGGCGCACCACCGCGCGGGCGAGAGTATCGGGCAGCAGCGCGTCGCACTGCTCCGCCGCCATCTGCCCCACATCGGTGATCGTCTGCGTCCGGCCGCCGCCGTTCCCGGCGACGTTCACGTTCACACACGCGACGCTGTTGATGGGCCGCACCACGCGCGGCACCTTGATGGGGGCGAGCGTCGGCGGCACCGACTGCTTGCCCGCGGCCGACAGGATGCGGTCTGCGATCAGGAGCGCCGCGGTGGTCGCGATTTCGGACTTCTCCTCCTTGTACGGCCCGCGGCCGACGAGCGCGAACACGTACACCACCCCGTGCCCCGGTTTCGAGTGGTGCCCGCTCCTGGCGCGCTCCAGGTCTTGCTTGATGGGGGCGAAGTCGGGCTGCCACTTGGCGACCAGCTCCAGCGACCGGGCCACGTCGTCGTAGTTCGTGTGCGTCTCCTCGCGCAGCGCGGCGTGCAGGTACGCGCCCGCCGGGACGAGCTTGTAGTTCGCTTTCAGGTTCTTCCCGTCCTTGTCCGTACTCTTCGACTTCTCGATGATGAGCTGCTGCTTCTGGTTCGCCTGAAGCGCGTAGGCGGCGGCGTCCGAGCCGTCGGCCATCAGGTTGCACAGCGCGAGCATGACGCGGATCAGCACCTTCTCGTGGTCCTCGCCCGCGTAGGCCAACTGCTGGTCGTCGGTGAGCAGGGAGAGGGCGCCTTCGGCCATGTCTTTCCCCTCCTTGTCCTCGAACCGGTCGCGGACCTCGCGCAGCAGGGCTTCGGCCTCGCGCGGCCTGCCCTCGGTGAGCAGAACCATCGCGCGGTCCAGCTTGAGCACGTCGCCCTCGCGCCCGTTCTTCGCGATGCCCTCGTCGATCTTGGCTTTCGCGCCGGCGAGGTTGCCGCTGTGGTAGTTCGCGCGGATGTCCTGTAGGCGGTCCGCGTGCGTGGTGCAGCCGGCCACGGCGGTCAGAGCCAGCGGCACGGCCAGGGCGTACAGGCGCGGCATGGCGGGGCTCCGATGATGGGCGGGGTGCAAGGGCCAAAGGGCCGACCGAACCCCGCCCCGTGCTGGCCGGGCCCCGAAGCCCGCATCGAGGGTGCAACGAACAAAAGCCAGAAGCACCGGCGGTGTGCGGGTGGCGCCCCGATGCGGGCTTGGGGGATTAGGGGAAGCGGGCTCTCCTGTGCGCGTCGAACGCGGCGACTAGCGCTTGCGGTAGCCCTTGCGGAGCGACGCGGACTCCTTGTCCGGCGCACCGGTCTGAATGTTCACCAGTTCCAGCGTCAGCAGGTAGTCCTTCTGGGTGGTGTCGTTGGACCGGGTGGTGCCGGACGTGACGGTGGCGAACAGCAGGTAGTCGAACGGCGCGCCCTGCGACTCCATGATGCCGAGGAAGTTGCGCTGGTTGGCCGGCAGGAACAGCTCGTCCGGGCGCATCCGGGCGGCGCGCAGCCCGGCCTCGGTGAACCGCCGGCTGATCTGCACGAACGCGCCCGAGTTGTTGATGCGCGTGTCGATCACCTCGACGATCTGCTCTTTGAAGTCGCCCAGCTCCTCCGACGACTTGTTCTCGAGGCCCACGAAACAGACGCGCTTGGGGGCGGGGGCAGGTGCGCTGACCGGTTGGACCCCGTCGCTCTGGCGAGCGAGCAGTTTACCCAGCGCCTCGTCCACGAGCGGTTTGTAGGTTTCGGCGCCGGCCGCGTGGCTCCCCACGAGGTCTTTCTTGCCGTCCTTCATTACCTCGCCCACCTGCTGCCCGCGGCAGCCCACGAGCGCGGCGCAGCCGGCGAACGATCCGGCGAGACCGATAAAGTGGCGGCGGTCCATGCCATCTCCCCCTCAGGTTGTGCGTGGGCGCGTGACGATCTCCCGCG
>JBJSXS010000936.1:0-2384 GCA_046086545.1 Gemmata sp. | reverse complement strand
TCGCGAGCGGCACCACGATCAGGAGCCGCAGCCGCGCCCGCTGGAGCTGCTCGTACTGCCCGGCGTACTCGATGTGGTCCCGGCCGGGCGGGAGCGTAATCTGCTGGGCGAGCTTGTCGCGCACCTCTTCCACGCAGGTGCCCAGATCGCGGTCCTTCACGTTGCACGTCACGCTGATGCGCCGCTGGCCCCACTCGCGGGTGATGGTGGACGGCCCTTCGGCCATGCGAATGTCGGCCAGCCGCGACAGCGGCACGCGCTCGCCCTTGTTCGTGGGAAGCTGAATCGCGCCGATGGACTCGGGGCTCTGCCGCCAGTGGTCCGGGAGGCGCACCACGAGCGGGAACCGGTACGGCCCGTCGGCCACCTCGCCCAGCGGCTTCGACCCGATGGACTCCACCAGGTCCAGTACGGCGCGGGCCGGCACGTCGTACCGCGCCACCTGGTCCTGCTTCACCGCGACCTCGAGGACCGGCTGCCCGGTGATCGACTCCACGTTCAGGTCGGTCACCCCGCGCACCCCCTTCATCACCTTCTCGATGTCCTCGGCCTTCGCCTTCAGCACGTCGAGGTCGTCGCCGTACAGCAGCACCCCGATGTCCGCGCGGATGCCGGTCTCCATCTCGCTCATCCGCATCTCGATGGGCTGCTCGAACGCGATCTTCTGCCCCGGGATCACCCGGAGCTCGTTGCGGATCAGGTCCGTCAGCTCGTCCTGCGTCCTCGCCTTCTTCCACCGCCACCGCGGCTTGAGCGTGACGTACATGTCGGTCAGCTCGATGCCCATGGGGTCGGTCGCGATGTCCGCGGTGCCGATCCGCGCCCACACGTGCTCCACCTCGTCCGGGAACTCCGCGAGGATCAGCCTCTCCATCCGCGTGTTCATCTCGATGGACGTGTCGATGTCGGTGCCCGCGGGGCGGACGATGTTCAGCGCGATCGCGCCCTCGGACAGCTTGGGCACGAACTCGGACCCCAGGTTGGGCGCGACGAGGCCGAACGCGAGGCCCAGCACCGCTGCCGCGAACAGCATGACCGCGAGCTTCTGCTTCATCGTGACCCGCAGGACGCGCAGGTACACCCACTTGACCGCGCGCATCGCGAGCGGCTCGCGCTCCGCCGCCCCGCGCGGCAGCACGATGCTCGCCAGCGCGGGCATCAGCGTGACGGACAGGAGCATCGAGCCCAGCAGCGCGAAGATGACGGTGAGCGCCATCGGCCGGAACAGCTTCCCCTCGGTGCCTTCAAGGGTCAGGATGGGCAGGTACACGACCAGGATGATGAGTTCGCCGAACAGGGTGGGCTTTCTCACTTCAACGGCCGCGTCGCGGACGATCTCGCGCCTGTCCCGGTCGGCCGGCGCGTGCGCCAGGTGCCGGGTGCAGTTCTCGATCATCACCACGCTCGAATCGACCACCATGCCGAAATCGATGGCCCCGAGCGACAGCAGGCTCGCGGCGATGCCGAACTTGAGCATCCCGGAAAACGCGAACAGCATCGCCAGCGGGATCGCGAGCGCCACGAGGAGCGCGGCCCGGAGGTTCCCGAGGAACAGGAACAGCACCGCTACGACGAACAGGCCGCCCTCGAACAGGTTCGCGCGGACGGTGGCAATCACATAATCGACGAGTTCGGTGCGGTCGTAGACCGGCTTCACCTCGGCGTTCCGCGGCAGCGTCTTCTTGACCTCGTCCAGGCGGCGCTTGAGCTGCCGCGTGACCTCGTGGCTGTTCTCGCCCATCGTGAGGAACCCGAGGCCGAGCACCACCTCGCCCTTCCCGTCCGCGGTGACCGCGCCGCGGCGCACCTCGTGCCCGACCTTCACCTCGCCCAGGTCGCCGAGCTTGATGGGCACGCCGTCGCGCGCGCTGACCTGGATGCCCCTGATCTGCTCGACGTTCGACTGCTTGCCGAGTCCCAGCACAATGAGGGACGAACCGTTCTGCGCGATCATGCCGCCGCCGACGTTCTGGTTGTTCTCGCGGACCGCGGCGGTCACCTGATCGAACGTCAGCCCGTGCTTCACCAGGAGCGCCGGGTCGACGCGAACCTGGAACTGCTTCTCGTGCCCGCCCCAGGAGTTGACCTCCGCGACGCCCCTGACTGTGCGCAGCTGCGGGCGGATGACCCAATCGTGGATGGTGCGCAGCTCGGTCGCGTCGTCGCCCTTCCCGGTGACGACGTAGTGAAAGATCTCGCCCAGCCCGGTGGACACCGGCCCCAATTGCGGCGCGCTCTGGTTCGCGGGCAGTTTGGCGCTCGTCAGCCGTTCGGTCACCACCTGGCGCGCGAAGTAGATGTCGGTGCCGTCTTCGAAGATGATGACCACCTGCGACAGCCCGAACTTGGAGACGGACCGCATCTGCCTGATCTTGGGAAGCCCG
>JBJSXS010000935.1:0-10661 GCA_046086545.1 Gemmata sp. | reverse complement strand
CCGCGCGTGCGCACGCGCGCTGCTTCCCACCCACCGACCGGAGTCGATATGCTCCCGACGCAACGGCACACCACTGTCACGACCCTTTTCCTGGTGCTGACGGCCTTCGTCGGCTGCGACAAAACGCCGGCGAAGCCGGTGCCCGTCGCGGTCGGCGGAACGGTCACCCTCGACGGCCAACTGCTCGCCGAGGGGACCGTCTATTTCAAAACGGTGGCGACGGGGGCGTTCGACACGTTGCCCGTCAAGGGCGGCAAGTTCGAGGGGATGGCCGAGGTGGGCGAGCGCCGGGTCGAGATCAACGCGTACCGGATCCGGAAGCTAACCGACGACCCGATGGGCGGTACCGAGGTGAAGGAGAGCATCATCCCGTCGCGCTACAACGCCGAGAGCACTCTCACCGCGACCGTCACCGCGCAGGGGCCGAACGCGTTCAAGTTCGAAGTGAAAACGAAGTGAACGGGCGCGCGGGCCGCGCCGCCCGCGCGCCCGTTCACTTCGCGACGTCGCACACGAGGGTCGCGTAGTTGCGGGCCTCGTCGTACTTCTTGCCCGCGTGCTCGCCGGGCTTCGCCTCGCTGTGCTTCGCCACCACCCCGTAGCGCCCTTGGGCGTCGTAGGCCGGCGTGTGCCCCTCCTTGTCGGTCGTCGCCATCTTCTTCATGCCCCCGGGCAGCATCACGGTGACCTCCGCACCGGCCACCGGCTTGCCGGCCGCGAGCACCCGGAACCGCACGGCGCCCGCCGCCCCCTCCGCGACCACCTCCAGGGCCAGCTTCTCACCGACCGGCTTCGCGGTCGCGGCGCCGACCACCGCCTTCGGGTAGTACGTCAGCTTGAACGGCTTCGCGTCGCCCTTCTGCAGCACGCCGTAGTCGGTGACGCCGTACACCACGCGGTCGCCGCGCCCGGGCACGTTCACCGCCAGGAACCCGTCTTCCTTCTTGCACCCCAGGGGCGACTCCTTGCCCGCCGCGTCGCGCAGGGTGAGCTTGGTGTTTGCGATCTTCTCGATGTTCACCGCCGGGTCCGGCTCCAGCGCGTCGCTGAACACCACCTTCGCGCCTTCGCCCTTCGGATCCACCAGCACGAACGGGAAGTGCGCCCGTGCCGCCGCCGCGGCCAGCAGCCCGACCGCCACCGCTCCGAACATCCGGTTCATGGCTTCTCCTCACTGCTGCGCCGGCGGGTGCGCCGGCGGTGTTGTTGTAGGACGGGCGCCCGGCCTGTCACTCTTGCGCGGCCGGCCGGGGGCCGGGGCTACGAAGGGCGCACGAGCAGGTCCGGGATGTCGTGCGCCGCGCCGCGGGCGAGGATCCGGCGGAACGGCCACGCGCCCGGCGGGGTCACCGGCTCGTGCCCGGTCGCGGTGACCAGCACCGTATCGGCGCACGCGGCCGGGCCGACTCGCGGCTGCCACACGAGCGCCTGGCCCGGGACGAACGGCTCGTCGGCCCCCGCGCGGCGCAGCTCCTCCGCGGGGAACCGGCCCGCGCCGTACCCGGGCTGGCTCAGGCGCCCGTCGAACGCGAACGGGGTGCCCGCCAGAACCACGTCGAACGCCTCCACCGCCGGCCCGACCGTGGCCTGCGGCGCGGTGTACGCGCGGTGCAGCGCCGACAGCCGCACGCACAGGTCGAACGCGGTGCGGAACTCGTCCGCCGGCGGGCCGAAGCTGACCGTCCGCGCGGCGGTGACGAACAGCCCGTCCCGCTGCCCGGTCGCCTGAACGGTGCAGGTGCGGTCCACCGCGGTCGCCGTGAACCCGGCGCGCCGGAACCGCGCGCCGCGTGTGTCCGCCGCGGCGCTCAGGACCGCCGGCTCGACCCCGCGGCGTAACAGGCGGTGCCCGAGCTGCCCGGCGACCTCCTCTTCCGAGTCCCCGCGCAGGATGTTGCGCGCGGTCGCCTCGACGGCGTCGGCCACCAGGCGCCCGAGCGCCCGGTACTGCTCCTGTTCGAACGCGGTGAGGGCGCGCAGCAGGGGCCGCAGCTTGTCGTTGACCATCGGCACGCCGGGGAACGGGCGGTCGGCCGCGACCGCGCGCCCCGCGGTGACGCCCGCCAGCAGCTCCGACCGGCCGCCGTCCCACGCCCATTCCTTCAGCTGGAACCCGAGCCGGTCCAGCTCCTCGTCGAACAGGCGCTGCGTGTCCACGTTCGAGCACAGCAGCCACCGCTGCCGGCCGTTGGTGAACAGCCCCGGGCGCTCGGAGTCGGCGCCGAGGCCCCGCGCGCCGAGCCCCGCCGCGAGCCACGCGACGTGCGCCGGCATCAGCAGCACCAGCGCCTCGCACCCCATGCCCGCGAGCAGTTCTGCGACCCGCTCCTGCTTGGCGTCGATGTCCGCGCGCCGCGCGGCGGTGCGGTCGTCCGGCGCGCTCATGCGAGTGGTTCCAACCTCGTGGCCCGCCCCCTCCCCGTGCGGGACAGGGGCGGCGAAGCGCACGCTACTGCGGTTTGATCTTCTGCAGCCACGTGGTGATGACCTTCGACACCTCGGCCAGTTGGTCGCCCGAGATCTTGTCGGGCGTGTCGCTCAGCTTGTGCCAGTGCGCGTAGTCGAAGTCGATCACGTCGATGGTCGGGATGCCGACCGCGTTCAGCGCCAGGTGGTCGTCCTGCACCTCGTGGCCCCGCTCGTACTTGAACGATTTCGCGCCCACGGCCTTCGCCACGCCCCAGATCTGATCCACCAGCGGGCGCGCCGCGTCCCACGAGTTCACCTCCACCTTCAGCGCCGCGCCGGTCCCGGCGAACAGGTCGAACAGGATGCCCGCCTCGTACCTGAACTTGCGCGCGTCCTTCGTCCTCTTGTAGTCCTCGGCGAAGTGCTCGGAGCCGATGAAGTACCGGTCCGCGTTGCCCCCGAGCCGGTCGGTCTCGAACACGAACTCCTCGCCGTCGAACAGGATGAAGTCCACCCCGTACTCGCACCTCAGGTTCTTCATGTGGTGGCCGAGTTCCATCAGGAACGCGACCCCGCTGGTGCCGTCGTTGGCGCTCAGGAACGGCTTGGTCCAGTTCTTCGGGTTCGCCTCCTGGTCGGCCATCGGGCGCGTGTCGTAGTGCGTGCAGAGCAGCACCCGCTTGGCCTTGTCCGGGTGCCACGAGACGACGAGGTTCACGAACTCGGTCGGGGTCTTCTGGCTCCGCTGGCGCGCCTTGAACTCCTGCCGCGTGACGGTCGCCCCCAGATCCTTGAAGTGCTTTTCGATCAGCGCCTGCTGCTTCTTCATCCCGTCCGTCGCGCTGATGCGCGGGCCTACGTCGCAGAGCTGCTTGAGGTACTTGAGCGACCTCTCCGGGTCGAACTTGACCTCGGCCGCCCCGCCCTGGTCGGCCCCGCCGCCGGCGGTGCCGAACTCGGTCTTCTTCGGCGGGTCGTTCGGGTCGGGTGCGTTCTCCATAGTGGGAAGGTGTCCCTTCTCGGGTTCGGGCCGCGTCAGCCACCAGATGGGGCCGCCGACGCCCGTCGCGACCAGCACCGCCCCCAGTGCCCACCCCAACGCGTGACTCATGACCGCCTCCGTGTGGACCGAACGAGCTAGCCCGTCTTGCACATCTTACCGACCGCCCGCCGGCGCCGCGAGCCGGCGCGTAAAGAGTGCCGGGATTTGTAAATGTTCCACTTCACATACGGCCCGCGGGCGGGCATAGCGGGCCCTCATCTGAACCACACGCACCGCGACCGGGGACAGGTGGCGAGCCGTGCGCCCGGCGTGCGGGTCCTGAGGCCGGCGCCGCAAGGGCCGGCGCGGGCGGTTCCAGCGACTGTGGTGGGGGAGGGGTTCGGCTCGGCTGCGGGATTCGGCGGTTTCGTTACACCGCCGGGCGGGCCGTGACCGATAGTTCATTTAAGCGCCGGAGTGTAGTCACCCGGCGCTTGGGGGACGGGCAAGCCAACGACGATCGCGAACGGATCGGACGGCCGCAAACCCGGGACGTTCGGAACAACGCGTCCGCGAGCCGGCTGGGGAAGCTGGCGAGCGGGCCGCCGGGCGAACCGGGATACGAACCGCGGCCGTCTGATTGTGTGCCTGACAGGGGGACGCCGATCCGCCGACCGCCGCGCCCCACAGGGCCGGCGCCTGGCGGTGCGGGGTGCTGGCACCGCGACCGACGACTTGTCGCTCATCAGGGAGGATTGATCGTGACCCAGACCGACACGGACATCCAGACCGTTTGGCGTGAGTACCGCGAGCGCCCGACGACCGAACTGCGCAACCAACTGGTCGAACGGTACCTGTCGCTCGTCAAGTACAACGCCGAGCGTATCTGGGCGCGGCTGCCCGACGGCGTAGAGCTCGACGACCTCATCAGCGCCGGTGTGTTCGGGCTGCTGGACGCGATCGAGGCGTTCGACCTGTCCCGCGGGGTCAAGTTCGAGACGTACTGCGTGCCCCGCATCCGCGGCGCCATGCTCGACGAGCTCCGCACGATGGACTGGGTGCCGCGCCTGGTTCGCAGCAAGGCGTCCAAGATGGAGGCGGCCCGGAAGCAGCTCGAGGCGGCTCTGGGGCGCCCGCCCAAGCCGGAGGAGCTGGCCGACAAACTCGGCATCCCGCTCGACCAGCTCGACGCGTACCTCGGCGAGGCCACCGCGGTCAACCTGGTGAGCCTGAACAAGAAGTGGTACGAGACGGACAGCTACAAGGACGTGCGCGAGATCGACATCCTCGAAGACAAGAAGGCCGAGGACCCGACCGGGCGCCTCCAGAATCGCGACCTGATGAAGCTCGTCACCCGCGGGCTGAACCGCAACGAGCGGCTCATCGTCATCCTCTACTACTACGAGGAGATGACGATGAAGGAGATCGGCGCCACGCTCAACCTGAGCGAGTCGCGGGTCAGTCAGATGCACTCGAGCATCGTCGCGCGGCTGCAAGCGCACCTGTCCAAACGCAAGGGCGAGTTCAACCCCAACTGAGCGCGAGGCCGTAAGCGACCCGGCCAGCGACGAGAAACAAGCCGTGCGACCGTGGTCGCACGGCTTTATCGTTTCAGCAACCGCGGCACCTCACTCGGCGACGATCTTCACGCCCTCGCGCGCGAACCTGGCGGCCTCGGCGGCGCCGCGCTTCGTCGCCTGCGTGCCGCGCGCGAACAGGAACTTCAGCGACGGCCCCTGCGCCGCGGCCTTCAGCCCGGTGTCGGTGAGTTGCGTTTCGTCGAAGTAGGCGACCTCCAGGCGGGGCAGCGCGCCGGTGAGTTTGGCGGTGCCGTCGCCCGCCTTCGTGCCCGACAGGTTCAGGTTGGTCAGTTGTTTCAGGTCCGCGAGCGACGCGAGCCCGGCGGCGGTCACCGGACAGTTCACCAGCGAAAGGTTCGTCAGCGACGCGAGGCGCGACAGGTGCGGGCCGCTCGCGTCGCCGAACCTGGTGCCGTTCAGGTTGAGTTTCAGCAACCCCGCCGACGGCGGGAAGTTGGCGAACGAGCTGCCGGTGAGCGCGGTCCCTTCCAAGTTGAGAACGCGGAGCGAACTCACCGCCGCGACCGCGGACACCCCTACGTCGGTCACCTTCGTCCCAGCGAGGTGCAGTTCCTTGAGCGCCGGGAGCTGTCCGACCGCGCTCACCCCGGCGTCACCAACGGCGGTGTTGTCGAGCACGAGGAGCGCGAGGCCCTTCGCGCGCCCGAGGTGCTTCGCCCCGGCGTCGGTCACCTTCGTGTCGTGAACGTCCAGGCTCTCCAGCAGCGGCAGCGCGGCGAGTGCCTCCAGCGCGGCATCGGACAGCGGCGTGTTGGTCGCGCTCGCCTCGCGCAGCCTCGCCCACCCCGGGGCCGCGAAGAACTCCCCGCTCACCGGGGCGCCGTCGAGGCTGAGGGTGTCGAGCGCGGGCGGCGCCGCCAGCTCGCGGAGCCCGGCGTCGGTCAGGCTCTTGCCCCCGGCGATGCTCACCGTCTTGAGGCGGGGCAGCCGCGCGAGGGCGCGAAACCCGCTGCCGGTGAGCGAATCGCACCGCGCCAGGACGAGCGACTCGAGGTACTCGAACCCCTCGAGCGCTCCGAGCGCGGCGTCGGTCAGGCGCCCGTCGCTGATCGTCAGCGCGACGACGCACTTGGTTCCCTTGAGGAGGGTGAGGGCCGCGGTCGCGTCGGTGCCGCCCTCGATGCTCACCTGATAGCCGCCGCTCGCCAGCGGCCCATCGACGCGCGCGCCCTTCTTTTCCGCCGCGTCGAGCGACGCCCGGTCTGCGGGCGACACCGGCACCACCTCGGGTGCGGGCGACGGGCCAGGGACTTTGTCTTTGGGCGACGGCCCGGGCGGTTCGTCCGCCGGCGGCTCCGTCGCGCCCTTCGGTTCGGCCCCCGCGGGCGGTGTCGGGCCTTTGCCGCACCCGAGTGCCGCGAGGAGCGAGGCGAGAGCGAGGAGCCGACGGGCGCGCATCGAACTGGCTCCGGTGGGGCGGCCAACCGTCCACGTCCCAGACGACAACCGTCCCGGTATCGCTGGCCGCGGCGCCAAGCGGTCCGTCGGCGCTGAACGCGGCCGAGAGGCCCTTACCGAGTGCCCGCTCGCACTTCGGGCTCTACAGCGAAGAGGGCTTGCTGCGGGAATCCACAGTGCGCCGCCGCCGCCGTCCTCGAGAGCCGGGTAGACCGAAACGAGCCAGCGGTAACCGGCGGCGCGCCGGGCCCCGTCCGGGCCGAGCGCCCGCCCCTTCCGCTCGTGCGCGTGCCGGGCGAACCCCGGCCGCCGCCGCACCGGTCTGCCACAGGAGGCGGGGCGAAACCGCCCCACGCGATCTCACGCGCAAAGTACCCCGAAGGGACTGCGACCGCAAGAAGGGGAGCAGAAACGAACAAGGCTCCGACGCGTCGGAGCCTTGCGCGAGGTGGAGGTGAGGAGAGTCGAACTCCTGACCTCTTCAATGCCATTGAAGCGCTCTACCAACTGAGCTACACCCCCTCAACTTCGTTTAACCTAGCGGTGCCCCCCCAGCGTGTCAACCCTGCCCCGGCCGTTGAGGTAGACGGAACGATGCGCCAACGGCACAATCACCTTTTCATTCTGACACTCGACCCGGTCCCGGAGGCGGTGTGGTGAAGAAGCACGCGGCGAAGTGGCTGGTCCCGTTCCTCAAGTACGGTGTCGGGTTCGCACTGCTCGCGTACGTCATCTCCAAGTACTGGGACGAGAAGCCGAACCCGGCGGGCGGCCCGCCCACGCCGGGCATCGGGCAGTTGCTTCAGGGGCCGATCGCGTTCGAATGGCTCGCCGCCGCCGCCCTCCTCATGGCAACCGCCGCGGCGCTCCAGATTTATCGCTGGTACCTGCTGGTGCGCGCCCTCGACCTGCCGTTCACCGTGCGGAACGCGTACCGGCTGAGCCTGGTGGGCATCTTCTACAACACGTTCATCCCCGGCTCGGTCGGCGGCGACCTGGTGAAGGCGTACTTCATCGCGCACGCGCACCCGGAGCGGAAGTCGCGGGCGGTCGCGTCGGTCATCGCGGACCGCGCGATGGGGCTGTTCGGCCTTATCCTGTTCGTCGCGGTCCTCGGGTCCGCGGCGTGGGCGCAGGGCGACCCACGGATCAACAACAACCCGGACCTGCAGCGGATCGTTCGGATCATGGTCGCGGTCGCGTCGGGGATGGTGCTGGGGTTTCTGCTCCTGGGTGTTCTGCCGCAGGCCCGCGTGGACCGGTTCGCCGCCCGGCTGAAGTGGGTTCCCAAGGCCGGCGGCGCGCTGTCCGAGATGTGGTACGCGGTGTGGGAGTACCGGCAGCGGCTGAAGGTGGTCGGGGTCGGGGTGGCGCTGTCGGCGGTGTCGCACTTCGCGCTGGTGTTCGCGTTCCACTGCGCGTCGCAGGTGTTCCCGCCCGCGAACCCGGGGACGGAACTGGCGACCCTGTCGGAACACATGGTCATCGCGCCCATCGGGTTCATCGCTCAGGCGATCCCGCTGACCCCGGGCGGGGTGGGGGTGGCCGAGGGCGTGTTCGCGTGGCTGTACAAACTGTCCGACCGGCCCGAGACCCGCGGCATCATCGCGCGGCTCTCGCTGCGCCTCGTGGAGTGGCTCATCGCCCTCACCGGCTACATCGTGTTCCTGCGGATGCGCGCCGAGGTGCGCGAGGTGCAACACGACATTGAAGTGGAGCAGGTCGCGACGGAACAACAGGCCGGTGGCCCTGTCGCTTGAGCTGAAAGTGGTTCAGTCTGAAGTCATAACGTCGCAGACGTTCCAAAGGGAGCGTCTGCGACGTTATGGCTTCAGACCGTGCGACAGCGGACCGAAAAAGACAAACCGCCCGGGTCTCTGGTCGCCTCTCCCCTCGACCAGGTACCCGAGCGGTTGTATGGAGCGAAGCCTTCAGTCTGAACGGTTGGTCGGATCGCCTCTCCCCTCGACCCGACTCACCGGTTCAGCATTCGGTTCGCTGCACCAGATAAAGCAGTGGGTGTGCCAATTCCCAATCACACACCTGGTTGTGAGCCATTGGTTCTCCGCAAAGTCTTTGTTCAGTTTATGTTGTGCGGCGCAAAACTTCGGCCCGCTCGCTCAGCCCCGTTTGCCGCATGCTGCCCACACGGGCATTTCCAACCTACCACTGCCGCGCCTTGTGACATTTCCGACAAACTCGTGCAGAAAACCTGGCCGCGGAAGACGACGACACGAGTCCGATCTCGTTGACCGCGGAACGGGCCATGCCGATACTAACGAAAGGCGCGACCAATTGAGGGAAAGCACATGGCCACGGACGTTCGGCTCAAGGACGAGCTGCCCGCGATTACCGACCTGTTGGTTGAGACGTACACCGAGTGCAGTCGGCTGAACCACCTGGCGCACGAGCCGCTACCGAACCGCGACGCGGTGCGCGAGGTGGTGGGCGACTTGATGGAGGTGCTGTACCCCGGGTACGGCAGGCACCAGAACCTGCACATCGGCAACATCGGCTACTACGTCGGCAGCCTGATCGACGCGCTGCACGACAAGCTCACCACGCAGATCGCCCGCGCGCTGCGGCACGAACTGTGCCAGGAGGCGCCGCACACCGACTTCGAGAAGATGGCGCAACCGAAGGTGGTGGAGCTGCTCCGCCGCCTGTCCGAGGTGCGCAAGACGCTCGAACAGGACGTGGACGCGGCGTTCCGCGGCGACCCGGCGGCGCGGAGCCACCACGAGATCATCTTCAGCTACCCGGGCCTCGAAGCGGTGACGGTGTACCGCGTCGCGCACGAACTGTACCGCCTGGGGGTGCCGTTCATCCCGCGCATGATGACCGAACTGGCGCACGCGAAGACCGGCATCGACATCCACCCGGGCGCGACCATCGGCCCCGGGTTCTTCATCGACCACGGCACCGGCGTGGTGATCGGCGAGACGTGCCACATCGGGGTCGGGGTGAAGCTCTATCAGGGCGTGACGCTCGGCGCGTTGAGCTTCACCAAGGACGACGAGGGCGGGCTGGTGCGCGGCGCGTACAAGCGGCACCCGACGCTCGAAGACGGGGTGATCGTGTACGCGAACGCGACCATTCTGGGCGGGCAGACGGTGATCGGCGCGCGGGCCGTGGTCGGGTCGAACGTGTGGCTCACCGAGAGCGTGCCGCCGGACACGACCGTGGTGCTGGAGAAGCCCAAACTGCGGCTCAAGGGTGCGAAGCCGAAGGACGAGCCGCTCACCTACGAGATTTAGGGCGCGCCTCACCGAAAGGACGCCTCACAACCATCATGAGCGACGCCGACGCTTCCCGCCTCGACGATTACCGGTTTCAGATGGGCCACGACGCCGGCAACCTGGCGCTGGCGCTGGACCACCTGACGGACACCATCACCGCGCTGAACCAGCACCTGGTCTACTACCGGTTGGGGGTGGAGAAGCGGCGCACGCCCCCGCCGGACCTGGCCCCGCTGCTCGCGGTGCTGGCCGACACGAAGGCGCTGGTGCAGGAGTCGCTGCTGCGGCTGAAGGGCAAAGGGTGAGGTCGGGGCGGGCACGGCCTGTCAGCCGCGGGGCGACCGCTCGCTGTCGGGGCGTCTCGGGATCGTGGCGCCTGCGCACCCGCTCACAGGTCGGTTTGCGCGCCGCCCGGGCACCGGACCTCACATCACCATGCGGGGCTTGGCGGCGCGGGCGGCGTTGCACGCGCCGCAGACCCCGCGCACCACGAGCGTGTGCCCGGACGCGCGGAACCGGTTGTCGGCCGCGACCTTCTCCAACAGCGCCTCCAACTCGGCGCTCTGGAACTCAGTCATCGACTTGCACTGCTCGCACACCAAGTGGTCGTGCGCCGGGTACCCGTAATCGTGGTCGAACACGGTGCGCGCCCCCAGTTCGATCCGCCGCAGCAGGCCCGCGTCCACCAGCTTCGAGAGCGTGCGGTACACGGTGGCCCGGCTCACGTTCTTGCCGGCGTCCTTCAGGTTCTCGATCAGCTGCTCGGCGTCGAAGTGCTCGTGCCGGGCGAACACGTGGGCGAGCAGCTCGCGCTGCTGGTCGGTGAACCGCTGCGGCTTCGGGCGGCTCGCCAGATACTCCCGGAATTTGTCCTCGGGGGTCTGCGACACCGCGACAGCGGGCAGTGACACGGTCGGCCTCTCCAGAACGAGCGGGCAGTCAAAGTTGGATTATAGGCGAGCGGCCGGCAGAGAGGTGAGGACGAGGTGAGAGCCGGCCCGCGCGGCGGGCCGGCTTGCGGCGTTCAGCCGG
>JBJSXS010000934.1:0-13197 GCA_046086545.1 Gemmata sp. | reverse complement strand
TCGGCGGGCGCGGCCGGGTTCTCGTCCCGGACGGCAGCGGGGCCGCCGGTTCCTCCTCGACCGCGACGAACGGCACCTGGCACCGCGGGCACCCGACCATTTGCCCGAGCGCCGCGGGTGCGACGCGCGACGCGCCCCCGCACGCCGGACACCGGATCACCGCCGACATTCCGCTCTCCTCCGGCCGGTACTCGTCGCCGAGAGGAATTGTACCAGATGGAAAAATGATGTGTGATTGGGGAGTTGTGATTGACGGCGGGCGGGCGGCGGGAGTGCCGCCCGGCAACCGCCCTACGCGGTTGGCCCGATCTCCTTCGCGGTCAGCAACTCCACCTTGTCGCCGCGGCCGACCGCGTACTTGAACCCGGTCCGCTCGGTGCAGGCGGCTCCGACGTTGCCCGCCGTGTCGAGCGCCAGGAACGCGACCCGCGCCGGGTGAACGCCCCGGCGGCCCGCGGCGGCGTTCGCGCGCTTGCAGGCCAGTTCGCACGCCTCCTGCGGCGACTTGCCGGTGCGCATCTGCTCTGTTATGAACAGGCTCCCGCCGATGCGGATGATCTCCTCGCCCACCCCGGTCCCGCCGGCCGCGCCCGCGAGGTCGTCCACGTACAGCCCGGCCCCGATGAGGGGCGAGTCGCCGACGCGCCCGGGCAACTTGTACCCGAGGCCGCTCGTCGTGCAGACCCCGCCCAGGTGCCCCTTCTTGTCGAGCGCCAGCACCGTCACCGTGTCGTGGTTGAACTCGTTCACGTTGATATCGGACGCGCCGTCGGCGTGAACGGGCGCGGGCGGCTTGTCCTTCGCGTCGGGCTTCCTCTTGAGGTCCGGGTGCGCGTCGAGAAACTCCTTTACGCTCTCCGCGGTGTACGGCACCTCCAGCGGGAACCCCTGCTGGAGCGCGAACCACTTCGCGCCCTCGCCGGCGAGCATCACGTGCGGGGTCTTCTCCATCACGCGGCGCGCGAGCGCCGCGGGGTGCCGGATGTGCTCGACGCACGCGACCGACCCGCACGCGAGCGTGCGCCCGTCCATCACGCACGCGTCCAGCGTGAGGCGCCCGAGCCGGTCCGGGATGCTGCCGAACCCCACCGAGTTGCGGACGCTGGTGTCGTCCTCGACCGCCTGCGCGCCCGCGAGGGCGGCGTCGAGCGCCGGGTCGCCCTTGGCGAGCACCTTCATCGCAGCCTCGACCGCGGTTCGTCCAAACGGCCAGGTGGCAATCGTGATAGGTTCGGGCATGACTGGTCGTGTCGGGTGTGGGTGTTGTCCGTGTCGCCGCGACTCGAAGAGGAGCGCGACCGAGAAACCAAACACTAAACACTAACCCCCAAACACCCAAGCAGAAAACGCGAAGTGCCGGCGCACTCGGGTACGAGGAGTGCCGGCACTTCGCGCTGTTGAAGTGGGACGAGTTCGGCCGGGTGCCATCAGGACACGGCGGGCAGGTTCGACTGCCCGGCTGCGTCGGCACGCGCCTTCTGTTGTTCGAGCGGCAGCAGCTCTTGCCGGTAAATGGGTACGTCGCGCGGCGCTTCGATGCCCAGTCGAATTTTGCCGCGGTCGATGTCCACGACCGTGATGCAGATGTTTTCGCCGATGAAAATCTTCTCGCCCAATTTGCGACTGAGAACGAGCATTGGTCGCGTCCCTCCGTTGTGCGTCACTCGTCCGTAAAACGCTCCCCAACTCTACGCCACGATTCCGCCGAGAGTTGCAGCCGGCGGACAAAAGCCGTTTCGACACCTGGGTGCCCGGGCGCACGGCCGGCATAATGTGTGCGGCAGACACCCGAACAGGCGCCCACCAAAGCTAATCACCCGCGATTGCGCGACCCGCCGATTCAGGTTCAGACCCCGTCCGTTCGTGCTGGGTTCATTTCGTGACCGTCGCGCAACCCGCAAAACGCGTGTGAGCGCCCACCACACTTCTCCGGGCCCACACGGTGTGCGGGACGGGCCGCTGATTGTTGATGTTGTGCAGAACAAGGTGCAAAAGCGAACGGCCGCACGTCCAGAACGGGCGGCCGTTGGTGAGTGACAGGCATTTTCTGGCCCTCCTACGCCCGGCGCGGAAATGCCGGCGGATCGCGGCTTCAATCGACGGGTACGGCGTTGCCACACTCCTCATTCGCACACCGGGACCGTACGGCCGGGATGTTCGCCGCGAACAAGGTCGCCGGCAATTACCGTTGAGCGAACCCGATCACGCAGTGGCAGGACATTCGCCGCGGCCCGCCTGTTCGGTCAGGCCACGCACGCCACCTCGCCGCGGGCCTTGCTGTTCAAAAAATCCAGCGGCCGCGGGTCGCCGGCGTAGCGGGCGTCGGCCGGGTGGAAGATCGCCTGCTTCAGCTTCGCGCGCTGCTCCAGCACCGCGAGCTTCTCGGGCGAACCCGGGGCAGCAGTGGTGGGCGCCGCGGGCAACGGGGCTTTGCCCGTGAAGTTGCCGATCCCGCGGCGCGCGTACTTCGACGTGGACGGGTACAACTCCTTCACGCCGGGGGTGTAGTAGCAGCTCCAGCACAGCCCGCGGGGGCGGTTGACCTTGGACTTGGTGCAGTGGCGGCAAATCGGGTTCATGGTGACGTCCTGGAATTAAGGGCCTGTTAATTGGCGCCGGAACGGAGGGTTTTGCTGGCTCTCGGTTCCGTTAAGTGTTCAGATGACTACTACGTGGTCTCGCGAACCTTGGGGCGAACCGCTCAGTTGCTTGTCACGCGGCCGCGGTCGCGTGGACCTGCACCGGCTGCGCCGGGGCTTCGATCGTGTGGCGCTGTGTGAGGGCCAGTTCGACCTCGGTGAGCAGCTCGCGGCGCATCTGGTCGCGCGGGGTGTCGTCGAACCAGTTGAGGAACCAGCGGCACGCGGCCGGTTCGCCGAGAAGCTGGTCGGCCTCAAAGCAGGCACGGGCGAAGAACTCCTCGACCTGTCCAACAGACTCGAGGTCGTGCCCCTGCCAGCCGCAGAAGCCGAGCGCACACGCGGCCTCAACGGGCCAGTCCTGGGCACACATGAGCGGGGGCGGGGTCGTGGTGCTGCCTTGCATCAGCCGCGGGTCATCGCCACGCAGAGCGTCGCGGAGAGACTTCAAACCGGCCGTAGAGAGCACCGGCACGAACCCGTCGCGCCACACCAGACGCCAGCTTTGCATCGTCGGCCCTCCCGCACACATTGACCGCGTTACCGGTCGGCTGCTGTTCTCAACTCCTCAGTTGCATCCAACACACTACTTATACGCCCGTACACTATGTCTGTCAACACGAAAAGCGCACTAACTTTGATTTTCTTCTCCCAGGATGGCATTCAGGTTTTTAACTAGACATTGTTAGCATACTTGTTTGCTTCTAAATCAACTATTAATGACACAAGATGAGGAGTTCGGGCGGCTGTGCGCGTGGTTGTTCAGTATCCGATCGACACGCCCGCAGGCGGGACGGTTCATCGTTCTCGGGATGCTGAACAGGTGCGGGAGTGGGGGAGTGGCGGCAAATTCGGCACGCCGAAATGCGAAGTGAGCTTTTCGTACCGCGGTTCCGTCACGAACCCGTGATCGTCCGACACATACAGTTCCTGGTCAATTCGAGCCGCGACAGAGGCGAGAGGCCCGCGGATCGCACCTCGGTGCCCGCCGACGTGACTGACAACCGCTCCGCAATCGGGCTTCGGTGCCGTTTACCCCGCAGACGACCAGCACGCGCGCCACGGCCCGCATGTCACGCGAACAGCAGTTCGACCGCGAGCCGGCGCGTTTCGGCCGGCGAGCGAGCCCACCAGCCGGGCGCCGAACGTAATGACGGTGGTGGCGTGTGGGGGAGCAGCACACGCGCCTCGGAAAAGAACGAACCCCGCGGCGCGCCGCGGGGTTCGTTCATAAACCCGGCAACTCACTTCTTGTTGCCGGTCTCGGTCAGTTCCATTTCCATCTCGATGGTCTGCCCGCCGAACTTGCTGCTGCTGGTCATCTTCACGACCCCGCCGGGCACGCCCTTGGCCGTCCACACCTTGCTGTCGCCCTCGATTGCCTGGTTCATCACCTTTGCGGTGGTCTTGTATGTGGTCCAGGTGCAGTCGTATTCCTTGTCGCCGATCTTCAACTTCTCCTTGCCCTCCTTGAGCTTCTCGGCCTTGACCTCGGCCCCGGCGGCCGCCACGTTGCCCACCTTCGTCGGGTCGAACGGCTTGGTCAGGTCGATCTTCTGCTCCTGGGCCGGGACCGCGACCTTCATCCCGCCGACCTCCAGCGACACTTCGGCCTTCACGGTGACTTCGGTGTCGCTCTTGGCGGTGACGGTCTGGGTCACGGTCCCGCCGGCGAGTTTGCTGGTCAGTTTGTAGGTGACGTAATCGCCCACCTTGACGCTCTTGTAAGGGTTCTCGTCGTCGGCCGCACGGAGCGCGACCGGGGCCAGAACCAGCGCGAGAACCGAGAGGGAACGGAAGAGCATGTGTGAAACCTCAGAGAGCGGTAAGGGCGAAGTGCCCTCGCGGGCAGATTATAGGAGCCGGCGGCGGGGGGCAGGATGTACCAGACCGTCATCCGCCCTTGAGCAGTTTGGCCAGCGCGCGGGTGTTCTCGAAGTGTTCCATAATCAGCACCAGCACCGCGGTCAGGGGCACCGCGAGGAACATGCCGAGTACGCCCCACAGCAGCCCCCAGAACGCCAGCGAGCCGAGCACCACCAGCGGGCTGACGCCGACCGCGTTGCCGATGATCATCGGCTCGGCCACCGACGCCGACCCGAAGTGGCACACCAGGAGCAGCCCGGCGGCGGCGAACGGCTCCCACGTCGTCGGGCCGAACCACAGGAACGCGAACCCCACCGGCAGCGAGTACGCCATCGCCGTACCGATGTACGGGATGAAGTTGCACAGGAACGTCAGCACCGCCCACAGCAGCGCGAACTTGACCCCCACCGCCCACAGCACGATGCCCACCGGCAGCGCCAGCACCAGGCTCGACTTCAGCTTCGCCTTCAGGTAGCTGATGACCGCCGCGTTCATGTCGCCGGCCACCTGGAGGATCTGTGCCGCGCGGTCCGGGTCGTACGCGCGGCGCACGCGGTCCGGGAACCGCGACCCTTCCAGAAGGATGAACAGCAGGTACAGCCCGACCACCGCGGCCTCGAGGATCGCGTTGGCCGCCGCGTTCAAGATGACCCGGACCACGAGCCCGATCTGCTCGTTCACCTGCGCGTGCATGGGCTGGCCGGACTCGGTCGGGGCCACCCACGGCGCCTTCGCGGCCAGCAGCTGTTCTAACCGGGTCAGCAGTTCGTCGGCCCGCTGCTGCAACCGCGGCAGGTCGTCGCGCAGCGCCAGCACGCTGGCCGAAGTGATGAACGCGACCGCGACCAGCAGCGCCGCCGTGCCCCCGGCCAGGATGCCGATCGACATGGGGGTCCCGAGCCGCTTACGGAGCCGGGAGTGGTACGGCATCAGCACGTACGCCAGGAACACTGCGACCAGCAGCGGACGCAGCACCGACGCCAGTTGGAGCATCAGGTACCAGCCGGCCGCGGTCCCGACCAGGACGAACACCACCACGCGCAGCGTGTCCAGGTCGCGCCATTTGGACGAACCGGGGCGCGGGATTGGATCGGGCGCAATCATGTTTCGACGTGACGTCTGTATGGGGCACGCGGCGCACACATCTTATCTCACGATCCCGAGACTCACCACGCGCGATTAAGCGAATCGTGTCCCGCGAGGCAACCAACTGTTTATGTGTCGCGATTTCGGGCAAAAACGCCTATTCGGTGGGAGCGTGTGACAGCGCAACAACGAAACACACAAATAACTAACATTTTGCAACTCCATCTTTAATTACGAGTTGCAAAAAATAATCGCGAAACCGAACGGTCGGCTCTGGTGTTGCATTATTAGATATTGTAAGGTTCCTTAGCCTTCGCTGTACTCACCAGAGAACGCAGGGTTAGAGTTAGAGTTTGCCCGCCCCCGCCGCTCTTGTACCGCGTCGACCGGAACATCGACAGCGAGCCGAGAACGGTCCTCACCTGTAGCGGGTTCCACGCGCGGCCGGTGCCAACCGGCCGGCCTGATGGGCCCCGCTTGCGGCACCTGAGTTACGCGTCCTGGCGCGAAATCGCCGGCCCGTTGGCTCTCGGTGTGCCCGTGTTACTCCGACCGCGCCGAAGCCGCCCCCGGCGGTTCCTCCTCGCGTCGTCGGCCCGCCCCTGACTGGCTCACTGCCGCACGGCAGTTCGGGTCGGTTTCTCTCCCTGTTCCGCCGGAGATCGTATTTTGTTCGCGAAGCTCATGACTCGCCCCCGCTTGTTTGTTGCTGCCGTCGCGCTCGTTACCCTCGGGCTGTTGATCGGGCACCCGACGCTGGCGCGGTCCATCGGCGCGGACGTGTGGAATGTCCCCGCGCTGAACGAGCAGCTTCGGCAGTCCGAGGACGCACGGGAGGACCTCGACGCCGAGGACACCGAGATCCGTCGCCGCATCGCGGTGAAAGAGGCGCTTGTTGCCGAATTGATCGACGGCCACGTGTCCCTGGCCGATGTGACCGCGCGGTTCCTCGCGATAAACGCAACCCGGCCGCACTACATGGCCGCGATCCGCCAGTCGTTCCCGGGCGCGACGGACCAGGAGAAGACCGCCCGGAACGTGATCTCCTACGCGCTGGCCCGTGCCCCGGACGGCACCACGGACGCGCTGGCGGCCCGCCTGAACGCCGAGCTGGAGCGGATGATCGCCCGCAGCGACACGCACTGAACTCCGACGCCCTCGCCCTTTCTCCGGACCCCGGCCTCCCTCCGGGTTATCGAACCCCTCTCTCCGGTCGCCCGCACCGCGGGCCGGCCGCCAGCCACCGGGCCGCATTGCGGTCCGACGCCTACGAGCGAGGTTCACGCGATGACTGCGATTCGCCGCCCTGGGACCACCTCGGCCGCCGTTCTGCTCGCCCTGGCCGCCACCGCGGTAGGGGTTCACCTGTCCGCCCCGGAGTGGTCGCGGGCGGTGGGACTGGACGTGTGGAACTACGCCGCGGTCGAAGAGGACCACCGGACCGCGGTCGCCGAGCGCGCCGACCTGGACGCGCGGCAGGAGAAGTTCAACCGGCGGTGTGCCACCGCCAACGGGTTCGCCGCCCGAATCGTCACCGGTGATGCGAACCTCGCCACCGTGGCCACACAGTTGCTCGCCCTCCTGAACGGCGACGAGGCCTTCCGCAGAACCCTCCTGCTCACCTACCCGACCGTGCGCGACCTGCGGTTGCTGTACGCCCGGCACGCCATCGAACGCGCCTCGCGCCTGCTGGCCCACGACCCGGGCGGGTGGGAACCTGTCCGCGTGCGACTGGAGGCCGAGTACCGCACGCTGGGGTCCCAGTGGGCGAGCGCCGAGTGAGCGCCCACCGGCACCCCAAAGGTGCCGACGGCGCGGCGCCGGAACGGGTCGTTCTCGCTGCCCGAGTGATCGGCAGGTCCGGGGGTCCACGGTGCCCCAGCGCTGGCGTTACGAGCCGCGACCGGCAGGGAGCGGACCGGTCCCCTTCGCGCGGGGTCGATGGCCCGCTCCCGCCGGTCGCGGCTCGTTCGGACTGTGGCGGCTGCTCGCACGCGGTCGGCGCGCCGGGCAACGCTACGGAAGGGCGTGGCGTCACCGGTTGAACAGGAACTCTTTGCTGTTCAGCAGCGCCCAGAACAGGTCGCGGTACAGTTCGTCGCGGGGCGTGATCTTCAGCAGCTCGGTCACCTTCGCGCGCTCCGCCGCGCTCGGCGGGCGGGCGTAGGCGCGGAGGAACAACTCGTCCGTCAGTTTCGCGTCGTCCTTCTCGTCCTTCATGCGTTTCGCGAGCCAGCCGATGCCGCCGGCCACCTTGTTCGTCACCGTGTCGCCGCAGATCAGGTGCAGCACGTTCGGCAGGCTCACGTCGCCGGCCCGCTCGCACGCGCACGCGGTCACGCGCTCGCTGCGCCCGAACGCCTTCAGGAAGTACGACACCGAGCCGGGGTCCGGCACCTGCACCGCGCGCACGCCCACCGGGTACCCGTCGAACTTCTCCGGCACGCCGGTGGCGTCGCAGATCGCGTCCAGCAGCACCTCGGCCGGGAGGCGCCGCGCGTAGTAGTGCGAGTAGAAGCGCGCGTCGCTCGCGTTGCCGTCGCGCGTCGCACTCGAGAGCTGATAGGCGCGCGAGGTGAGGACCGCCCGCATCAGCGCCCGCAGGTCGAACTTCCGGTCCACGAACTCCTTGTTGAGCGCCTTCCACAGTGCCGGGTTCGTCGGCGGGTTTGTGGCGCGGAGGTCGTCCACCGGTTCGACCAGGCCCACGCCCATGTAGTGCCGCCAAACGCGGTTCACCATCGCGCCCGCGAAGAACGCGTTGCCCGGGTCCGTGACCCACTTCGCGAGCGCCTCGCGGGGGTCGTCGCCGGGCGCCACGGCGCTCGCGGTGCGGTCGAGCGGCTGCGGCCTGATGAACATCCCGGTGCGCGGCTGGCTCACGCCCACCGGGTTCTTGTTCTGGTTCTGGTCGGGGTGCCCGACCTTCAGCGATGTCGGCCCGACCTTCGCCTCCTTGCGCTCGAGCCTCACCCGACTGAAGTACGCGGCGAAGTGGTAGAAGTCGTCCTGTGTGTACCGTTCGAGCGGGTGGTTGTGGCACCGGGCGCAGCCGATGCGCGTGCCGAGAAGCGCCTGCGCGACCGACTCGGGCGCCTCCGACTTTTCCCCGTTGCGGTGCTCGCCGACGGTCACGACGTAGTAGCCCACCTGGGGCGCCTCGGAGGTCGAGCCGCTCGCGGTCAGCACGTCCCTCGCGACGGCGTCCCACGGGCGGTTGGCCGCGACCTGCTTCCGCAGCACTCGTGGAACGCGCGCACGCCCTTCGTCCCGCGCACGTCGTGGTCCCGCTCCTTGCGGTTCTGGAACAGGTCGCCCAACTGGAGCGCCCAGTAGTCGTTGAACTCGGGGCGCCGGAGCAGCGCGTCGACCAGCTTTTCGCGCTTCCTCGGATCGCTGTCCGCGACGAACGCGGTCACCTCCGCGACGGAGGGCAGGACGCCGCACGCGTCGAGACACGCGCGGCGGACGAACTCGGCGTCGGCGCAAAGGTCCGACGGCTCGATCCGCAGCTCCTTCAACTTGGCGAACACGTGCGTGTCCACGAAGTTGTTGCCGACCGCGAAGCGGGCCGCGTCCACCGGGCGGTCGAACGGCATGCTGAACGCCGCGACCGCGACCTCGGTCAGGTACATCGCGCGCACCGCGCTGGCGCCGTTGCGCAGCGCCTGCGCCCGGCCGCCGGGCGTCACTTCGAGGTACGCGGGGTCGTTCGACTCGAACTTGGTGAGCCACGTCACGTCGCGGGTGGTGCCGTCGCTGAACGTCGCGGTCGCGACCAGTTGCACCACCTCGCCGGGCTTCAGCACTTTGGCCGCCGGGGTCAGGTCGAGCTTGCTGACCTTCACGTCACTCGTGCCGAGGCCCGGGTACCCGGCGCGGACCCAGTCGAGCAGCAACATGTACTCGCGGCTGGACGCGGGGAACAGCCGCCCGCCCTCGTGCGGCGTCTCGCCGGTCGCTTTGCGCAGGAGGAGACTCGCCGCGGGGTCGGTGCGGTCGATGCGGCGCCCGGCGAACTCGCGGGTGATCCACTTATAGTCCTGGTCCGGCGCGAACCCGCGGAGCGACAGCCGGAACCCGTTCTGCCCGGCGCCCTTTCCGTGGCAGGCGCCCTGGTTGCAACCCGCCTTCGTGAGCAGCGGCATCACCTCGTTCGCGAACGACGGAACCTCGGCCGCGCGCACCATAGACGGCGAACCGACCGCGGCCAGCACCGTGAGCAAGGGCAGGCATTTCGGCATGGTGAACTCAAAACGTGTGCGCGGCGAGCGGAGGCGTAAGCGCCGAGGTCAGGGAGTAACAGTAGGTCGGGTCGCGGGTGAAGTCCAATCGCGGGTCCGAAGTGAAGCGCCGCCTGAAGACGTTGAGGGCCGGCTCGAGCCGGAAGCGACGACGCTCGTATGATGTTCGACCGTTCCACGTGGAACGGTGAGCGCCGTTAGAATGTCCGCGCCCTGCGCGAAGCCGGGGTCAGGGTCGGGCTAAGGATGACGAAACGGGTGACGACGCACGCGTTCCGCCACAGCTTCGCCACGCACCTGCTGGATAACGGCTACGACACCCGCACGGTGCAGAAGTTGTTGGGCCACAAGAGCCTGGAGACGACGATGGTGTACACGCACGTGGTCAACAGCGGGCGACCCTCCTGTGTTTAATTGCACGGCGCCGCAATCTAGACACGGGAGCGGTCGGTGCCGAGTTTTTGCCGCAACCGGGGCGGCGCGCTACCCTTGCGATGGCGGCGGCCCAGAAAAATGGTCCGTATTAGATTGCGATGACCGCAACGCTCGCGGATATTACTCGGTTCATGCTGAACATGGGTTCGGCGCGGAAGCCCTGAGCCATGCGGAGGCAGAAGGTCGCCCGATGCCCGACATCGTCTACGTCCTAACCAACGAGGCGATGCCCGGCCTCATCAAGATAGGCCTGACTGCCGACAGCGTTGAGACTCGCCTCACGTCGCTCAGTTCGCAGACCGGGGTGCCGCTGGCGTTCGAGTGCTACTTCGCGGCCGAGGTCGGTGATGGGGCACGGATCGAGAGGACGCTGCACCAGTTGTTCGCCTAATACCGGATCAACCCGCGGCGAGAGTTTTTCAGGCTCGACCCGGAAAAGGTCGTCCTCGCCATAAGCATCGGGCCGTTCAAGGAGGTCACGCCGGGCGTCGCCCAGGTCGACCCGGAGGAGCAGGAAGCGCTGGACAAGGTCAAGGCCCGCCGCCCGCGGATTCGGCTGGAAGCCATCGGGATCAAGCCGGGGGATGTGCTGCTATTCAGCCGCGACGAGTCGATCAAGGCGGTCGTGGTGGCGGACGGCAAGTTGGAGTACGATGGCGAGGTAATGAGCCCGTCGGCCGCCGCCCTCAAGGCGCTGCACCGGCTGGGCTACAAGACGCCGTCGGCGAGTGGGTCGGAGCACTGGATGTTCGACGGCGAGCTGCTGGATGAGCGGCGACGGCGGTTGGAGGCCGAGCAGTTCGATCAGGCTCCCACTGGAGTGCAGCCCTGACGCCGAAGCAGGCGCTGTAGCGGCCCGCGGGGACACGATTCCGTTCCCAGACGTGTAGATCACCCAGCCCCCCAGCAGCTTAGCCTTTGTGTTCGGGGGCTTTGCGGCCACGTTCGCCAAGTGAAGCGCCGGGCGGATCGAGCCGACGAGCCCGAACATTTACGCGTTCGTGTCTTTTGTCGCCAATCGCGGCAACGCGCCGGGGTTTCAAGTGTTTGGCCCGCGGATGCCGCTCGGCATTCTGGGGCCGCCCGCGGAAATAAGCTATTCAGGCACTGCGATCACGACCGGTTATCGGGCCGGGGTCAGTTGCACGCGCAGCCCTTGCGGGGCGGGTGCGTCCGTGCGGAACCGCAGTTCGCCGGGCGGTGCGGCGAGCGGCTGCCAGCCGCGGGCGCGATCCGTCCGGGCCGCGAACCCTTCGGCCGCGCGCACGCGCACCTCGTCGCTGGCGACCCGCGCGGGCGCGACCCGAGGGTGGGCCGGGTCGAACGCGAGCGGGTCCGGAGCCGGCTTGCCCGCCGGCGCGAGCGTCAGGGTGCCCGACCACTCCACCGCGTCCTCGCGCGCCCCGGCCTTCAGCCACACCTGCACCCGCCCGCCCGCCTGGCTCCAGCTCGCGACGTCCGGGCCGCGCACCTCCAGCACCTTCACGCCCCCGACGTTGAACTCCACGAACGCGAGCGCGTCTCGCGCGGCCCACGACACGGTGCCGGTCGCGTCCGCGCGGTGCGGGCCCACGCGCCACGACGTGACCGTGCGCGCCACCGGCAGGTCGCCCACGCGCAGCACCGGGCGCAACTCGGGCGCCCCACCCGCGGTCGGCCGGAACGCCGCGCCCACCTGGTTGTTCGGTCCCAGGCGCAGGTCGGGCACGGCGGCAAAGTCGCGCAGCGCGTCGGCCGGGAACTGGAGGCGGGTGAGGTTGCTCTGGGCCCCGTCGACGGCGCTCACGCGGGCCGCGCGGAGCGCGTACACGGCGTCCGGTTCGCCCTTCGCGCTGCCGAACGCGACGCGCGGGAACCGCAGCACCGGCTGGCGGGTGAGCGGCTTCCGCGGGGCGCACTCCAGCACCACCAGGAACCGCCCGGACGCGGGCGCCTGCAGGTCGAGCCGCAGCGGGCGGGCCGCGCCCTGCTCGGCGCCCAGGGTCCAGTCCCGCAGCGCGACCGGGGCGGCCGGCACGTCGGTCGCGCGCACCGCGACCCGCAGCACGTCCAGATCGGCCGGCACGTCAAACCGCAGCGTGCCGAGGGTGCCCTGCTCGACGCGCACCAGGTACGCCGCGGTCAGTTCGGCCCCGCCCTCGGTCACGTCCCAGACGCACGCCTCGCGCACCTTGACCTCGGCGGCGCCGGCGGCCCCCTCGCGCCACCGCACGTGCACCTGCTTCACCGGACCGAGGTCGGCGGCGACGGTCGCGCGGTCGCCCGCGGTGCTGACCGCTTGCCGCCCGACCCGGCCCACCGCCTGCGGCTGTCGCGCGGCCCCGGGGAGCGACGCGACCAGGGTCGCCGCGGGCGCCTCCGGAACACCGAACCGCACCTCGCGCGCCGACCCGTCCGCGCTCACGGTTGCGGCGAAGCGGACCTCCAGCTCGTTCCGGCCCGGTGCGAGCGCGACCGTGTAGGCGTCCGGCCGCGGGTGCGTCGGGAACGCGGGCGCGCCGCCCACGGTGACCCGTTCCAGGCGCGCGTCCGGCAGGGCCAGCGTCACCGCGTTGCCGCTCGCGCGGAACGCGTGAACCACGAACCGGGCGACGACGCGCGCCCCGGTGTCGTCGGCCCGGACGTCGTAGCTCGCGGACGTAACGACCGGGGCCGGCAGCGCCGGGCGCGCGACCGCGTCCAGGCGCGCCAGCAGGGCGCGGGGCGCGAGCACCTCCTCGCCGCCGTCCACCGCCGGGACGAGCAGCACGGTCGCCGGCGCGGGCGCCGCGGCGGGCGCGGGCGGCTGCGCGGTCGCGCTCAACGAGCCGAGCGCGCACACCAGGAGGGCGCTCGCTGCCGCTGTTGCCGGCCGGCGCCGCAAGAGCGCGAGGCTCCCGAGCGCGGCAAGCAGCGCCGCGCCGGCCGCGCCCAGCACGGAACCCGCC
>JBJSXS010000933.1:0-3545 GCA_046086545.1 Gemmata sp. | reverse complement strand
CCGATGAGGTCGTCACCGCCCTTGCGGAAGTCCCAGGCGGCCACGGGCCCGGGCGCCGCGGCCCCCTTCGGCCCCCCTTTCTCGGCGAGCGCCGCCTTGCGCGCCGGCTCCTCGAGCGCCGCGAGGTCCTTCAGCAGCGCGTCGCGTTCGTTGGCGAGCCTCGCGACCTCCGCGCCGCTCCTGGCGTCGGGCAGGGCGCGCTCGCCGAACCCAACCCCCGAGAGGGCGGCCGCGAACTTGTAGTAGTCCGTCTGCGAGACGGGGTCGAACTTGTGGTCGTGGCACCGGGCGCAGTTGACCGTCAGGCCCAGGAACGTCTGCCCCACGCCGCCGACGATGTCTTCCAGCTCGTCCTGGCGCGCGACGGCGCGCATCTGGTCGTTGCCCAGAACGGTGTTGTGAACGCCCGCGACGAGGTACCCGGTGGCGCGCACCGCGTCCGGGTCGGCCGGCGCCAGCACGTCGCCGGCCAGTTGCAGTTTCGCGAACCGATCGTAGGGCAGGTCGGCGTTCAGCGCGCGGATGAGCCAGTCGCGGTAGTGCCAGGCGCCCGGGCGCGGGGCGTTGCGCTCGAACCCGTCGGTCTCGCCGTACCGCACCACGTCGAGCCAGTGCCGCGCCCACCGCTCGCCGTAGTGCGGCGACGCGAGCAGCTTGTCCACCACCTTCTCGTACGCGTCGGGCGCCTGGTCCGCGACGAACGCGGCCACCTCCTCGGGCGCCGGCGGGAGGCCGATCAGGTCGAAGTACAGCCGCCGGACGAGCGCGCGGCGCGGCGCCTCCGGTGAGAGCGACCACCCTATGTCGCGCAGCTTGGCGGCAACGAACCGGTCGATCTCGTTTCGCAGCTCGGCCCCCGGGGTTCGGGCCTCCGGCACCTGCGGGCGCGCGACCGGTTGCAGCGCCCACCAGTCGCCGCCGGCGCGCGCCGCAGTGGTGAGGCGGAACGGGTCGATGGGGTCGGTGCCCCACCTCGCGCCCCCCTCGATCCACTCCCTGAGGAGCTTCTGCTCGGCCGCGGGTAGGGGCTTCTTCGGCGGCATCTCGCCGCTCCGCACGCGCTCCCACAGCGCGCCGGCGGCCGGCTTGCCCGCGACGACGGCCCCGGCGGCACCGGCCTTGCGTGCGAGGTCGAGGCCGCCCTTCGGCTTCGGTCCGCTGTGGCAGTCGAGGCACCGCGCGGCGAGCAGCGGGGCGATCTGCTTGTCGAAGTCGGGCGGCGTGGCGCCGAGCGGCGCGGCCAGGAGCGCGAGGGCGAGCAGAGAGGCGCGGCGCATGAGCGACCCACTTGGTTGGCGCGTGGGCCCACGGGGCCCGCGGCTCGACTGAGGATTGTCGCTCACCCGGCCCGCCGATTCAAGGAACCGGCGCCCAACTCGTCCACCGGGCCGGCGGGTCCCACGCCGGGGCCAGTTTCAGGTGCTTGTTCAGGTACGGGTTGAGCGAGCGGTCCATGAACAGGTCGCGCGGGTAGGTGGCGCTGGGGCGCGTCGTGTGCGGGTCCAGCAGCCCGGCGTACACGCACGCCTCGCACACCAGTTCGCTGCAGTAGTACCCGCCGTCGCGGCCCGGACCGTTCGGCTTGCCCGTGTACGCGGTGCGGACCGGCCCGCGGGCGCGGAACGGGGTGATCTGGAGGGCCAGCCGCTTGACCGAGAACTGCGCGCCGTCGGCGGCCAGCGCGAACTCGGTGAGCCGGGCCGACTGCTCCGCGGTGAGCGGGCACGCGCGCCGCCGCACCCACACCCGGCCCTCGCCCTCGTAGGAGAGCATGTGCGGCAGCGCGTCGAGCACGCGGCACTTGAGGGTGTCGTGCGGGCCGCCTTCGAGGACCCCCGTCCGCCCGTCGGGCATGCGCACCACGATCATCGAGTGCGTGGGGTGGCTGGTGCCCGCGAGGTTGTGCATCAGCTTCCAGAACGCGGACCCGTCGGCGCTCATCACGATGTCGCCCGGCTGCGGCGTGTACGGGCGCGGCGGCCCGCGCAGGACGCTGTCCTCCTGGAACTCCGGCTGCCACAGGTACGACCCGCACGGGGCCGGCTTGCCGGCGTCGAAGAACGCCAGGTTTGCGACCTTCTCGCGGATGCGCTTCTCGGCCGGCTTGAGGAAGAACGGCACCCGGCGCTCGGCGACGTAGGGCGGGGTGAGCGGGGCGGTGCTCGGGTACGGGTACGGCGCGGGGTCCGAGCCGACCGTGAGGGCGACCAGCGCGAGGGGCATCATGCCGGGAGGCTCCGGGGGGTGGCCGCCGCTCCGCGGCGGCTCCTTCCAGTTTTCGTCCGCGCGGCGCCCGCGGGCCGCAGCGAAGCCGGGCGCGGCGCCACGGGCGCCGCGCGGCGGCGCCCGCGGTTCCGGTTGTAACGGCGGGGCCGAAGGAAGTTTCCCGGCCCGGGAGACACTCCCGCTTACCCAGGCGTTAAGATATTCCCAGTCTTCCTAACCAGCTTGGCCCGCAGAGAGATCGCATTTATGCGCACCCGCTTCGCGGTGAGCGCGGCCCTGTTCGCCGCGCTCGCCACCTTCGTGTCCCACCTGCCGCCCGCCGGCGCGCAGCCGGTCGCCCCGTCGCCCAAGGCCATCGGCAAGGCCGGCGACCTGAAGAAGTACGACGACGTCATCACCAAGGACTTCACCACCTCGCCGGGCGTGTTCGCGGTCCACAAGCACGAGGACAGGCTCTACTTCGAGGTGCCCCAGGACAAGCAGGGGCGGCTGTTCCTGTGGCGCGCGGAGGTCGCGAAGGGGCCGGGCGGCGGCATGTTCGGCAGCTGGGGCGGGGCCGACCTCGGGCACACGGTGCTCAAGTTCGAGCGCCGCGGGAACAAGCTGTACCTGTGGAAGGTCGGGTTCGCCAAGCGGTCCGACGGCAAGGCGGTGCAGGCGGCCATCGACGCCAGCGCGACCGACAGCATCGTAGCGGTGTTCAACATCGAGTGCGAGGGCAAGGACCGGGCCGCGGTCATCAACGTGTCGGACACGTTCATCCTGGGCCTCAACGACCTGCCCATCACCCGGGCGGCCGGCGCGAGCGGGGCGAGCGTGGACTCGTCCCGCTCGTTCCTGTCGGAGGTGAAGTCGTTCCCGGGCAACGTCGAGGTGCGGGCCACGGTCACGTTCCGGGCGAGCGGGGGCGGGTCGCCGTTCGGCCCGCCGACGGGCGGCGGGGCGAAGAGCGTCACCGCGCTCGTCCACCACAGCCTCGCGATGCTGCCCGAGGTGCCCATGCAGGGGCGCCTGTTCGACCCGCGCGTCGGGTACTTCACCGAGGAGTTCGTGGACTACGCGCACCCGCGGCAGTGGGCCGTGCAGCGCGAGTTCATCACCCGGTTCCGGCTCGAGAAGAAGAACCCGAACGACGCCGTCAGCGAGGTGGTGAAGCCGATCACGTTCTACCTGGCCAAGGAGATCCCCGAGAAGTGGCGCCCGTACCTGAAGAAGGGCGTCGAGGACTGGGCGCCGGCGTTCGAGAAGGCCGGGTTCAAGAACGCCATCCTCGCCAAGGACGCCCCCACTTTGCAGGAAGACCCTGACTGGGACGCCGA
>JBJSXS010000932.1:0-5960 GCA_046086545.1 Gemmata sp. | reverse complement strand
CCGTCGACCTGGGGCTTGCGGCTTTCAGACCCGGAACTATCGAAGTCAACCCTCGACCGCCTCTTCCTCGGCGCCCTCTTCCTTCTGCTCGGCGGCGCTCTCCTCGGCCGGGGTCGGTTCGTCGTGGCCCTCGCCGAAGATGAGCAGCAGCGGGGCGGCGACGAAGATCGAGCTGTACGTCCCGACCAGCACACCCATCACCATCACGAACGCGAACAGGTGGACCCCCTCGCCGCCGAACGCGTACAGCACGATCGACACCAGGAACACCGTGGTCGCGGTGAGGATGGTGCGGCTCAGGGTCTGGTTCACGCTGGTGTCGATCATGTCCGGTACCAGTTTCGGGTTCTTACCCCGAACTTCGCGGATGCGGTCGAACACCACGATCGTGTCGCTCACCGAGTACCCGACGAGGGTGAGCAGCGCGGCCACCGCCGCCAGATCGATCTTGAAGTCCTGAATCCCGAGGTAGTTGAACCCGGGGACGTGCGCGAGGTAGTGGCACACCGCGATGGCGCCGAGCGTGAAGCACAGGTCGTGGACGAGGCAGATGACCGCCGCCGCCCCGAACGTCCAGTTGCCGAACCGGAACCAGAGGTACAGCAGAATGGCGGCCCAGCTGAGCATGATGGCGATGAACGCCTTCGTGCGGGTCTCGGCCGCGAGCGTGCTGTCGAACACCTCCAGGCGCTCCGGCTCCGGGGTGGCGTCGAACGCCCGCTTCGCGCCGGCGACGACCTTGCGCAGCGACTCCAGTTCGCCGGGCCGCTTGGCCGGGTCGGCGTTGGCCCCGAGGTTGGTCAGCGACGGGCTGCGGGTCACGTCCAGCTTCATCTTGCGGAACCGCCCCTCCTCCGCGTCGCCCACGCCGGACAGCTCGAACAGCCCGGCCGCGGTGTCGGTCGCGAACTGGTTGCGGAACTCGCGTTCGAACAGTTCCTGCACGAAGTTGCGCGAGGTCGGCCGGTCGAACGACAGCTCCGCGACGCCGCTCTCGATGGGGCCGGGCGTCATCACCGCACTGGGCAACAGCGACTTCCCGTCCTCGGTGAGCAGCCGGTTCAGGGACGCCTGCACCAGCCCGCGCTGCTTCTCCGTCGTGCGCAGCGTGAACAGCCGGCTCTTGCCCATCGGGTAGCTGTCGGTCTGGAGGAACGTCTGCTCGACCGACACGTCCGGCAGGTGCGACGCGCGCCGCCGCACGTCATCGGCCATCGCCTTTTCGTCGGCCCCGGCCGGTTGCTCGGTGAGCGAGACGACCGCCTTCGTGCCGTCCTTGTAGGTGATCGTGTAGTCCCAGACGTTCACCGACCCGCCACCGGCCGGCTTGTTCTCCCACACCGCCTCGGTCGCCTCCAGCTTGGCCTTCTGGGCCTCCTCGCCGAACAGCTCGCGGAACCCGGGTTTGCCGTCGCTGGTCTTGATCAGGCCGCGCTCCTCGCCCCCGCGGAGCGACGCCGCGAACACGGTGCCGCCGCGGAAGTCCACGTTCAGGAGCTTCTCGCCCCGGTACAGGAACAGCGCCAGCCCCGCGGCGGAGCTGACGGCGGTCGCGGTGAACAGCTGGTTCTTGTACCGCATCGGGTGGAACGCGGTGCGGTCGAACAGCCGCATCATCTTCAGTTCCGACAGCCACTTCTTGTGCATCCAGAAGTCGAACATGAGCCGCGTCATGTACAGCGAGGTGAACAGGCTGATGACGAGGCCGACCGTGAGGCTGATCGCGAACCCCTTGAGCTGGTCGTTCCCGGCCGCGTACAGCACGACGGCGGTGAAGATGCTGGTCAGGTGGGTGTCGATGATCGTGGGGAACGCCCGCTCGTACCCGTTGCGGATCGCGGTGGCGATGTTCGCGCCCTTGTTCCGCTCTTCTCTGAGCCGCTCGTATATGAGCACGTTGGCGTCAACGGCCATGCCGAGCGTGAGCACCAGCCCCGCGAGGCCCGGGAGCGTGAACGCGGAGTTGACGGCGACCATGAACCCGACGGTGAGCAGCAGGTTGGCGAACAGGGCGACGCACGCAACGAACCCGGCGAACCGGTAGTACACGAGCATGAACACCAGCACCGCGACGAACGCGAGCGCGACCGCGAGCGTCCCGCGGCGGATCGTGTCGGCCCCGAGGGTCGGCCCGATGGTGTTCTCGCTGACCGGCTTCTCGCGCAACTCGGCCGACAGCGCGCCGCTGCGGAGGATGTACACGAGGCGATCGACCGACTTGCGGTCGAACTTGCCGGTGATCTGCCCGCGGTTGCCGATCTCGCTCTGGAGGGTCGGCGCGGACACCACGCGGTCGTCGAGCAGGATCGCGAGGTTGCGGGTGACGCCGCCGCCCGGCTTGTTCCGCCGGGTGATCTTGCCGAACTGCTGCCCGCCGGCCGAGTTGAACTGGAACGCGACCGCCTGGCTGAGCGTCTTCGGGTCCGGTTCGGCGCTGGCGGTGATGGTGATCTCGCCACCGACGCGGAGGGCGTCTTCGGTCGAAACGCGGGTGAGGATGAAGTACTCGAACTTCTTCCGGTTCAGCAGCGCCTCATCGACCTCTTCGGGCTTCTTCTTCTGTTCGGCCGCGATCCGCGCCCGATCGGCCGCCTCCTTCGCCTCCTGGTCCAGGCTGACCGACTTGCGGCTGTACAGCATCATGTTCGCGTTGACGACGTCCACGGGCACGCCGTCGCGAACGGGCACCGGCTTGTCGCGCTGGGCCGCGAGCATCGCCCACAGCCCGCCGCCGTTCTCGTGGCTGTTGCTCAGCCCGAGGCTCTCGCGGTACTCCGGCCCGAGTTCGGACCAGATGTACCGGACCCGGGCCTTGCTGTCGCCGATGTCCACGTTGAACTCGTCGGGCGGGGACTCGGGCGGCAGCCCCTGGCGGGCGCGGGCCTCGAGCTCGGCCGGCGACTTCGCGTTCAGCAGGTCGCGCGCGGCCGCCATCCCGGCCTGGTCGTCGGTGCCGTTGGCGAGGATGCGGAACTCCAGCACACCCATCTGGGAGATGAGCCGCTTGACCTCCTCGACGTCCTCGGCCGACAGGTTCGCCTTGCCGCCCGACGCGCCGCCGGTCGGCAGGATGATCTCGACCCGGCTGCCGCCGATCGGCCGCACGGTCACGTTCTTGATGTCCGTGGGGTCGATCCGGCGCTTGATCTGCGCCGCGAGGTTGTTCATCTCCTCGGTGGTCAGCCCCTCGGACCGGCCCACGTTCCCCCGGACCGACGCGTTCGAGGCGGCCGGCCCGGCGTCGCCCAGCGCCTCCCGCCGGGCCTTGGTGCGCTCGAGGTTGATCTCGTACACCAGGATGGTGCCGCCGGCGAGGTCGATGCCGAGCCGGTACTTCTCGGGCCGCACCGCGAACAGCGCGGCCACGAGGCACGGGACCAGGCAGATCAGCAGCCCGCGGGTGAAGTTCCGTTGCATGGCGTTCCGTTTCCTGTCCCCCTGTCCGCGCGCCCGGTCGGGTCGCGGCGCACCGGGGAGCGTTTAATTCCGCACTCCGAGTTCCACACTCCGCCTCACGACTTGGCCGCTTCCGCCTCGTCGTTACCGAGAACCTGAACCACCACGCTCCGCCTGATGCGGAGCTTCGCGTCCTCGGACCGGATCACGATCTCGTCCTCGCCGTCCTTCGCCGACACGACGGTGGCGACGATGCCCGCGTTGGTGAGGATCTTGGTGCCGCGCTTGATGGTCGCGACCATCGCGTCCTGCTCCTTCTTCTGCCGGCGCTGGGCCGGGAAGACTACCACCATCAGGAACAGCACCACCAGCCCGATGACGAACAGCGGCATCATCGGGCCGCCGGGCATCGCGTTCTGCGGCGCCTGCCCGTCTGGCCCTTGCGCGAACAGCAGAAGGAGACTCATAGTGGCTCGGCAGTTTGTGAAGCGACGACCGCGCAGGGGGCCACAGAACCGTACAATCGGAACGCTCAGTTTAGGGAGCCGCGTTCAACCGGGCAAGGCAAGCGGCACGGAACGCCGCGAACCGCCCCCCGGTGATCGCCTGCCGCGCGTCCGCCATTAACTTCAGGTAGAAACTGATGTTGTGAAGGCTCAGCAGCGTCGGCCCGAGCATCTCGTCGGCCGCGAACAGATGGTGCAGATACCCCCGCGAGTAGTTCGCGCAGCAGTAACAGCGGCAATCGGACATCAGCGGCGCCGGGTCTCGCCGGTGTTTGGCGTTCCGCAGCCGGAGCGGTCCGTCCGAGGTGAACGCGAGCGCGTTGCGCCCGTTGCGTGTGGGCATCACGCAGTCGAACATGTCGATGCCGCTGGCGACCCCCGCGAGCAAGTCCTGGGGGCGCCCCACACCCATGAGGTACCGCGGCTTGTGTCCGGGCAGGCACGCGGCGCACGCGGGGAGGGCCGCGTGCATCGCCTCGGGCGACTCGCCCACGCTGAACCCGCCGAGCGCGTAGCCCGGGAAGTCCATCGCAACCAACTCTCGCGCGCACTCGGCGCGGAGGTCGAGGTTCAACCCGCCCTGAACGATTGCGAACTGCGCCTGGTACGGGTGCGAGTGGTGCTGCCGGCAGCGGGCGGCCCACTGGACGCTCCGCCGGACCGCGCGCCGCATCACGTCCGGGGAAGAGTCCGCCGGCGGACACTCGTCGAGCACCATCGCGATGTCGGACCCGAGGTCCTGCTGGATCTCGACGGCCCGCTCGGGCGTCAGTTCGAGCGGCGACCCGTCGATGTGCGACTTGAACTTCGCCCCGCGGTCCGTGATCTTCACCTGACCGGCGAGGCTGAACACCTGGAAGCCGCCAGAGTCCGTGAGGATCGGCCCACTCCAGTGCATGAACTTGTGCAGCCCGCCCAACTCCGCGACGGTCTCGGCGCCGGGGCGCAGCGCGAGGTGATAGGTGTTGCCCAGGATGATGTGCGCGCCGGCCCCCTTCACCATCTCCGGCGTCAACCCTTTGACGGTGGCCTGCGTGCCGACCGGCATGAACGCGGGCGTGGGCACGTCGCCGTGCGCGGTGTGAACCGTGCCCGCGCGGGCCGCCCCGTCGGTCGCGTGAAGGGTGAACACAACGGCGGCCCCCGGCCGCACGGCCGGGGGTGTAGGGAGGAGTAATCCGCCCACCCCCGCCCGTGCGGCCGGGGCCGCCGGCGGTCAGTCCCCGCGGAGCTTCAGGTTGAACTGCGTGAGCCGCTCGCGGACCTCCGTCAGCGAGGTCTGGCCGAAGTTCTTCGCCTCGAGCAGTTCGTCCGCGGTGCGCTGCACCAGTTCGCCCAGGGTGCCGATGTTGAGCCGGTTCATGCACTTGCGGGCGCGGACCGACAGGTTCAGCTCGCTCACCGGCTTGTTCAGTACGGCCTGCTCCTCCGGGCTCAGGTTCTGCTGCGGGCGGTACCGGAACTCGTACTGCTGGCCCTGGTCGAGCGACTGGCCGATGCGCAGCCCCTTCGTGTTCATGATCGCGCGGATCTCTTCCAGCGACGTCTCGCCGAAGTTCTTGCTGGCGAGCAACTGCGGCTCGGTGACGCGGGTCAGGTCGCCGAGCGTCTTGATGTTCATGCGCTTGAGGCAGTTGCGGCTGCGGACCGACAGCTCGAAGTCGGTGATCGGGATTTCGAGCACCACGCGGTTGGCCTGGTTGAGTTGCTCGTCCTCCGGGCTGTAGTGCATCGTCAGGGACGCCTCGGAGTCCTTTACGAACAGCTTGGCGCGCTCGTCGCGCGGGTCGGCCTTCGCAAGGCGGCGGTAGCAGTCCGCGGCCTTGTCGTACATGTCGTTGTCTTCGTACAGCACGCCCAGGTTGTACAGCACGCCCTTGCCCACCGGCGGGTACTTGAGGCACCGCTCGTAGTACCCGATGGCGTCCTGGTCGTTGCCCTGCTGGTCGTTCAGGAAGCCCAGGCGGAACAGCGCCGCGGAGTGCCGCGGTTCGAGTTCGACGGCGCGCTCGAAGTACTTGGCCGCGCGGGGCGCGTCCCCCTCGGCCTCGGCCAGCG
>JBJSXS010000931.1:0-4732 GCA_046086545.1 Gemmata sp. | reverse complement strand
CGCTCGGCCAAGAAATACGAGAACGTGACGCCTGCGCGGCGCCTGAAGACCGTTATGCTACGCCGTCGGGCCGAGGCGTCAAGGCCGCTACAATGGAAAGGTCCGACGCCCGCGTCCGAATGTCCGTGTAGGGTATGTCTTGCCCGAGTTCAAAGGTTCCAGGAGACCGCCCATGTTCGCCGCGCCAGTTCCCGCGCCCGCCGCGCCGCTCGAGTACCCGACCTTCGGGCTACCGTCCGGCTCGGTCCGCGGCATCCTGTCGGTCCTGATCTGCTCGTTCTTCTGGATCGTACTCATGTTGCCCCCGGGGCAGGCGGTGACCGCCCCGCTCGGGCACTTCTTCCTGCTGACGCTGGTGTTTCTGGCGTTCGCGTCGCACCCGGGCGAGGGCGCGCGGACGCACACGCTGCCGTGGCTGATGCGGGTCATCTTCGTGGGCGGGAGCTTTGTTGCCGTGGCGGTGGCGGTGTGGCACGACGCGCCCCGGGCCGCGGCGCGGCTCACGCCCAGCACGCACGAGATCTACCAGTGGCCGGTTCTGTTGGGGTGCCTCGCGGGCGGGTTCGGGGTGGCCCTGTTCCTGCGGTTCGTGCTGGGGCGGCACCACAACCTGTTTCTCACGATTCGCGGGTGGCTCGGGGTCGTGGCGATCCTCCTGCTGCTCGTCGAGACGATCCTGCAGTTCCTGGTGCTGCCGTCGATGGCCGAGAAGAACCTGGACGCGCTCAAGATCTGGGAGGGGCTGCTGATCGCGGTCGTGGCCGCTTATTTCGGTGCCCGTGCCTGACGGAAGAGAAGGGGAGAAGCGGACATAGGGGTGGAAAACAAGCAGGCGGCGGCCCTGTTTTCTCACACTTTCGCCCCCGCTCCCCACATCTCTACGGGGTTTGCGTCCACCCTGAATTTGTTCTAGCCTTGCGCCAGCGATGCCCCCTCTCGCACCCGCGCATGGTGAGCGATGTCCGTACCCGCCTCGGTCGATGAGTTGCTCCAGCTGATCCGCAAGAGCGGGATGGTTGACGAGGGCAAGCTGTCCGCGTACCTGCAGCACCGCCAGCTGGCCCGCGGGCTGCCCGACGACCCGCGAGAGTTCTCCGACGACCTCGTCAACGACGGCATCCTCACGTACTTCCAGGCGGAGCAGTTCCTGCTCGGCAAGTGGCGCGGGTTCACCATCGGCAAGTTCAAGCTCCTGGAGCGGATCGGCGTCGGCGGCATGGGACAGGTGTTCCTGTGCGAGCACATGTTCATGAAGCGCCGGGTGGCGGTGAAGGTGCTGCCGCCGGCCAAGGCCGAGCAGCCCGCCGCGCTGGGCCGGTTCTACCGCGAGGCCCGGGCCGCCGGCAGCCTCGACCACACGAACATCATCCGCACGCACGACATCGACCAGGACGGCAACCTGCACTTCATCGTGATGGACTACGTGGACGGGCCGAACCTGCTCGACGTGGTCAAGAAGTTCGGCCCCCTCGACATCACCCGCGCGGTGAGCTACATCCGGCAGGCCGCGCTGGGTCTGGACTACGCGTTCCGGAACAAGCTGATCCACCGCGACGTGAAGCCCGGGAACATCCTCATCGACCGCAAGGGCGTGGCCCGCATCCTCGACATGGGCCTGGCGCGGTTCCTGAACGACCACAGCGACCAGCTGACCATCAAGTACGACGACAAGATCGTACTCGGCACCGCGGACTACGTGGCGCCCGAGCAGGTCGCGAACAGCCACTCGGTGGACATCCGCGCGGACGTGTACGGGCTGGGCGCCACGTTCTACTTCCTGCTCGCCGGGCACCCGCCGTTCCCGACCGGCACCGTGTCGCAGAAGCTCCTGTGGCACCGCACCAAGGAGCCGACGCCGGTCGTGCTGATCCGCCCCGAGGTGCCCGAAGCCGTCGCCGCGATCATCGGCAAGATGATGGCGAAGGACCCGAAGGCGCGGTACCAGACGCCGGCGCAGGTCGTCGCCGAACTGGAGCAGTTCCTGACCGGCCCGGTGCCGCTGCCGGCGGCCGAAGAGATGCCGCTGCTGAGCCCGGCCGCGACGGAGGGGATTGTCGAGGAGGATGTCGCCGGCGCGGCGGTTGCCGAGACGCCGCTGAACACCGCGGCGACACTGGCGGCCCACACCCAGGCGAAGTTCGGGGCCGGGGCCGCGGTGATGAGCCCGCTGGCGGCCAGCCCGTTCGGCGCCTCCACGAACTCGCCGTGGGGCACCGCACCGCGGTCGTCCGCCGTGGTGACCAGGCCGGCCCCGCGCGGGGTGCCGCCGCGACCGTCCGAACCGGCGGACGCACAGACGGCCAAGCGGCCCGGCCGGTTCAGCCCGGTCAACCCGTTCGCCGCCGACGCGGTCGCCGCCCGCCCCGCGAAGAAACTTCACTGGGGCGTGGTCGTCGGCGCGCTGGCCGCCGCGGTCGTCGTTGCACTGGTGCTGGCGAAGGTGATCTGAGTCCAACCCGTGCAGGCGAGAGTTCCCTGCCGTCCGACCCCATTCGCTCGGCTCGTTTGCTTTACGGGTGCTGGCTGAGCCGCCCTGTGCGCCTGAGTAACCCGTCGAATCCTTCGCCCGGGCGCGACGTTCGCACGGAAAAGCCTTCCTCACCCGCCGCTCCGCGCGGTAACCTTTACCCATCTTAACTCGCACGCTGCCGCCCGGCTCTCCGCCCGGAGACTCTCCTACACCATGCGCACCTTTTCCCTTCTCTCGTTGCTCGGCGCCTTGTTGCTCGCCGGTTTCGCGCCGCACGCCCCGCGAGCGACCGCCGCGCCGCCCCCGGCACCCGCGGAGTTCCAGCCGAACCAGACGCCGGCCAAACCGGAGCCGTTCCCGGTCAAGCTCGTCGATCAGGGTGTGTTCGATGCCAAACTGAAGGGCACGCTGTTGCCCGAGGGCTTCAAGGCGGAGGTGGTGATCGACGCCCCCGACACCACCAACCCTGTGGGCATGACGTTCGACCCGGACGGCAACCTGTACGTCCTCGAATGGCGCCCGGACCCGGTGACCGGGGACAAGTGGTTCGAGGTGAAGGAGACGTTCCGCTACCGCGACGGCACCACCAGGCAGGTGGCGACGATGAAGAAGTTCACGACCGACCTCGTGAAGTTCTTCAAGTACGATGCCGCGACCGGCAAGTTCGCCAAGCCCCAGACCATCATCTCGGAAGAGCTGCCGTCGAGCGTGCTGTACCACGACGGCTGGCTGTACGTGACCGGGCGCGGCACCGTGCGCCGGTGGAAGCAGTCCCGGCCGGGCGGCCCGTGGGACGTGCGCGAGGTCATCGCCCAGGGCTTCTGCGGGTTCCACCACCACCAGGTTTCCGGTCTCACCGTCGGCAACGACGGGCTCCTGTACCTGACCAGCGGCGACGATGACAACTTCGTGGAAGGCTCGGACGGCTCGCGCGCGACGGTCCTGCGCACGGGCGCGGTGTTCCGCTGCCGGCCCGACGGGTCCAGGATGGAGACCTACTCCATCGGCTACCGGAACCCGTACCGCGACATCGCGTACGACGACAAGTTCAACCTGTTCCACACCGACAACGACCAGGAGGACGGGAGCAAGTTCCAGGGGTGCCGGATCATGCACGTCGCCGAGGGCACCGACTTCGGCTGGCGGCTGCAGATCGGCGCGCGGTGCTGCCGGACGGACTTCGTGCGCGGCGCCGTCGCGGGCGAACTCCCGGGCAAGGTGGCGCCCATGATCAAAACGGGCCGCGGGTCGCCCGCCGGGATGCTCATGTACCACGACACGCGCCTGCCCGAGCACTACCGCGGGCTCGCGTTCTACCCGGACGTGTACCGGAAGCTGATCCGGGCGTACAAGATCGAGCCGAGCGGCAGCACGTTCAAGGTCGTGAACGAGTTCGAGTTCATGAAGAGCGACGACCCGCTGTTCCGCCCGTGCCAGATGATCACCGGGCCGGACGGGGCCGTCTACGTGTGCGACTGGCGCACCAACTCCGGGGGCGCCGGCAAGCTGTCGGGCGACGGCGCGAACGGGCGCGTCTACCGCCTCACCTGGGCCGGCACGAAGGACGCGCCCGCCCTCGCGCGCCGCGGCATGGACAGCTGGTCGAAGATCAAGAAGCTGACCGACGACGAACTGCTCAAGGCGCTCGGGGCGCCGGACCTCACCGACCGCGTCGAGGCGCGCAAGGAGGTCGTGCGGCGCGGGCCGAAAGCTGCCGAGTCGGTGCTGAAGAAGTTCGTGTCCGGCACGCTCGACGGCGACGCCCGTTTGGTGGCACTGGGGGCGCTGCAAGCCAACTGGGGCCCCGAGGTCGAAGACCTGTTCCGCCTGCTGGTGCGGGACGAGTCGCCCGACGTGCGCCGGCTCGCGGTGGACGCGCTGGGGTACAACGCGCGGCCCAAGGACCAGAAGACGTACGACGCGCTCGTGAAGGCGCTCACCGACCACGACCCGGCGGTGCGCCGCGCCGCGGCCCTCGGACTGGGGCGCCAGGGGGCCGACGGCACCGGCGAGACGCTGGTGAACGCGCTCCGCGCCGACGCCGAGGCCGATGCGTACCTGAGGGACGCCTACGTGCGCGCCATCGAGCGCCTGGGCAAGCCGGGGATCGACGCGCTCCTGACCTTGTCGCAGACCAACGACAAGGGCACCGAGCTGGCGGTCGAGATCTTCCTCGGGCTGCGCACCCGCCCGGCGGCGGACGCGATCCCCGAGATGCTCATGAACCCGCACGTGACGGTCGCGCAGCGGGAGGCGCTGGTG
>JBJSXS010000930.1:0-8890 GCA_046086545.1 Gemmata sp. | reverse complement strand
CTCGCGGGCGCCGCCGCGAGTTGGGGCCCGCGCGGGCGCGGCCCGCGCGCGGTCCTGACCCACGTCTCGCTGCTGGTGCTCGGGCCGGTCGCGGTGAACCCGTACCTGGAGGCCTACCACCTGGTCCCGCTGGTCGTGCCGGCGCTGGTGCTGCTCGCGGTCGCGACGGACCGCACCCGGCCCACCGCGGCGCGGGCGCTTGCGGCGGTCGGGTTCGCGGTCGGGCTGGCGGTGCTGAAGGCGTCGAGCCCGTGGCCGCTGCGCGGCCTGCAGGTGAACGTGCAAGCGCTGGTGCTGTGCGGAACGGCTGTGTGTGTGACGTGGGTGCCGGCCGGGCCCGCGGTCCCGAGAGGTGCGGCGCGTGAGGGGCGCCGCGGCCGGTTCGTGGCAGTGGTCGGTCGGCTCGCGTCGCGCGCGCGGGTTTAGGCGCCGGGCGGCTTCTCGTGCGCCTTCTCGTAGGCGCACACCTTCTCGCGGCGGCGGGCGTGGCGCCCGCCCTCGAAGTCGGTCACCAGCCACGCGCGGATGATGCGCTCGATCTGGTCCTCGCCCAGCAGGTCGGCCCCCAGGCACACCACGTTCGCGTCGTTGTGCCGGCGGCTCAGCTCGGCGTCGATCACGTCGCGGCAGTTGGCCGCGCGGACCCCGCACACCTTGTTCGCCGCGATGCACATGCCGTGGCCGGTGGCGCAGATGAGGACGCCGCGCTCGGCCGCCCCGGACGCGACCGCCTCCGCGACCGGGATCGCGAAGTCGGGGTAGTCCACGCCGGTCGCCGCCGCCGCGCCCAGGTCGCGGACCTCGTGCCCGAGTTCGGTCAGCAAGCCGACCACCCGCAGCTTGACGCCGACGCCCCGGTGGTCGTTGCCCACTGCGACCTTCATGTCGTCACCCACTCCGGAAGGATGCGCTCCAGGTGCCGCACGATGTCCCCGGCGCACGCGCGGTACACCTCCAGCCCGGCCCCGATCGGGTCGTCCACATCGTCGTCCCCGCCGAGTAGCCGTGCCGCCGGCCCCAGCCCCGGGAACCGCACGTCCAGCGCGTGCAGGTGCCCGCGGGTCATCGCGATCACGTCGTCGGCCGCGAGCAGCAGCTGCGGGTTCACCGGCCGGCTCGCGTGCCCGCTCAGGTCCGCGCCGAACTCGGCCACGACCGCCCGTGCGTCCTCCGCGGCCGGGCCGCCGCCGTAGGTCGCGACGCCCGCCGACAGCACCCAGAAGCCGCGCGCCGGCAACTCGTCCGCCGCGCACCCGAGCCGGTTCGCGAGCAACTTCTTCGCCAGCACCTCGGCCATCGGACTGCGGCACGTGTTCCCGGTGCAAACGAACAGCACGAGCCGGGCCGCGAGCCGCTCGATCTCGTAGGCCGGGAACGCGCCGGGGCGAACGATCTCGGCCCCGCTGCCCGTCCCTTGCGCGCATGCCGCCGGGGGCGCCGCTCGCACCACGGTCGGCGGGGCGCCGGACGGGCGCGGCCCCGCGTCCACCACCAGGCTCGCCCGTTCCCCCAGTCGCGCCGCCGCCGCGCCCGCGGTCGTCGTCCCGAGGTCGGCCACGAGCACCGGCCCCAACCCCGCGAGTGCCGGCACCACGGACTCGAACAGCGGGTGATCGGGGAACCGGAGCCGCGCGAACCCGTTCGCCCCCGCCGCGGCCACGTCCGTGCGGGCCGGCACCTCGACGATCAGCGCCGCCGGCCACGCGCGCAACATCAGCCGCCGCGCCGCGGGCGGCACGCTCAGCCCGAGTGCAGCGGCCTCGTCCGGCCCCCACACCAGAAGGGCCGCGTCGGGCAGCTCCAGGGTCGCCCCGGCGGGCCACAGCGCGAGGTAGCCCGCGTCGCCCGGCAGCACGGCGGCGCCGCCGGCCGACAGGGCGTCCCGGGTCTGGCGCGCGACTTCGGACGGATCGACGGTCGGGGTCCAGTCGATTACCGTCGGCATGGCGCGCGGCCTCCGGGTCCGTGCGGGACATTTCACAATTTAGAGGCGCGACCGCGAAAGGCGAGGGGAGAGGAACGGCGGCGGGAGAGGTACAGGACCGGGGTGAAAAGGGAGCGCGCCGCCCGCCCGGTGCGAGCAGGTTGGTCCGGTTCCGGCGCTCGGTTGGGTGGTGCCCCTCGCTACTTGTCGGCGGGCTTGGCCGCCTGTTGGAGATCCCCGATTACTTTCGTGAGTGCCCTGACCCGCGTGGTCAGTTGCCCCTTCTGTTCCCGCAACCTGGCCACCTCCCCCGGGGTCCGGTTGAGGGGGCGGGCCCAACGGGCCCGGGCCGAAGAAGTTCATTGGGAGCGGCGGCTGCTTGTCATTCACCTTCGGAGCCTCTTCCTTCGCGCGGGCCGCGGCGCGCTCGCGGGTGGTGGCCAGCAGCACGTTCGCGCCCGTCGCTTCCGCGATCTCGTCCAGCACCTCCGCCAGCGGCCGGTTCTTGCAACCCAGCTTCACGAGCGCCCGCTTGGTGAGCGGCCGGTTGCGGGTCACTTCGATCGGCGAAACGGGTCGTCGGGCGAAACTGCTCCTCGCACCCGCGCGCCAGTTCGACCCGGGCCGCGAGCCGCCCGGGGATGTCGATCTGCTCCGGGGTCCGGGGCGGGGCCGGGGCGCAAACGGCTCAGGCCGGCTTGCGCGGCTGCGCGAGGGCGGCGCCCGGCCCGACGAACAACGTCGCCCGGGGCCAGGCAGTTCCAAAATCAGCGGCGCGGCGGGCGGTTGAACCTCTGGTCCAGTGCCTTGCGCATGTCGGACGACAGGTTCGCGGGCGTGTACACAAGCCGGGACAGGGCGCGCCAGTGCGCGCTCCCGTGCAGCGCGCGGAACCCGGTGTCGGTGAGCCGCGGGTTGTTGCTCAGGTCGAGCACCTGCACCCCGTTCAGGTGCGCGCTGTTCGCCAGCGCCCGAAGCCCCTCGTCGCCGATCCCCGTACTAGCCAGGCGCAGGGCGCTCAGGCGCGCGAGGTGCGGGCAGTGGGCCAGGGCCGCGGCGCCCGCGTCGTCCAGCGGGTTTGCGCTCAGATCCAGGTCTTCGAGCCGCACCGCGGCCGGGTCGGCGCTCTGCGGCCGGATGAGCACCGCCTGCAGCCCGGCGAAAGTGAACCCGTTCATCGCCAGGTCCAGCACCGGCAGCCGGAGCAGGTCGTAAGCGCGCGACAGCGAGAACAGCCGCGGCTCGCCGACCTCGTTGGAGCTCAGCCCCAGGTACCGGACCGCGGCGAGCCGCTCGGACCCCGCCAGCGCCTCCGCCCCGGCCGGCCCCAGGCGGTTCTCGCGCACCTCCAGGCGCCGCACGTGGCCCAGGTGCGCGGACCCGGCCAGCGCCCGGGCGCCCGTCTCGCCGATCTTGTTCTCGCTCAGGTCGAGTTCTTCGAGGTTCGCGAGGTGCGGCGACGCGGCCAGCTCCTGGGCCGCGTCGTCCCCCAACCGGTTCCGGCCCAGGTGCAGCGCCCGCAGGTTCGCGAGGTGCGGCGACCGCGCGACCGCTCGCGCCAGCGGTTCGCCCGCGTGCTGCGCGTACACGGTGAGCGACGCCAGCCGGCTCAGGTAGGGGCACAGCATCACCGCGGGCAGGCACTCGCCCACGTCGAGCATGTGGACGTGCCGCACCGGGGCCGCGTCGAAGATCTCGTGCGCGTGCCGCAGGAACGGCCGGGCCGCCACCTTCACCTCGTCCACGAACCCGCGGCGGAACACCGCCCCGCTCACCAGCCCGCGGAGCGGTGCCTCCCACGCTTTACGGTGCGCCGCCAGCAGGTACCGCTCTTCGATTCTGAGTTTGTCCGCCGCGGTGTCGCTCTCGGGCAGCTGCGCCAGAGCGAGTTGCACCCGGATGAACCGCCCGCGGGGGTCGCCCACTTCGTCGAGCCAGTCGGCGAAGATGAGCCGCTGCGCGTCGTCGTCCGGGTACGCCCGGATCCGCTGGAGGAACGCTTCGGCTTCCGGTTGCATGAGTTTCCGCCCGAAGCTGAGTCGTCTCGTCGCCTTTCAGTCTAGCACGGCGGTGGACAGCGGCGGCCGCATCCGACCAGCGTTCCGCACCGGCAAATCTGCCGTGCACCTGGACGATATCGACTGTCGGCCCGTGCTCATAATCGACTTCGTTGCACAACCGTGCGAAGCGCCCGCGTGAATGCAAGGCGAACAGCAGGGCTCACGCTGATCGAGATGCTGGTCGTGTTCGCCACCCTGATCGGTCTTCTGCCGCCACCCGTGCAGCCGGCGCGCGGCCGCGAGTCGGTTGAAGTGCAAGAACAGATTAAGCGGATCCGATTGGCGCTGCACGCGCACCACGACCGTGCGGCTGGCGGGCACCCCGCTCCTGCGGTGCCCGCCGGACCCGCGGCAGGAACCGAGTTCGCGCCGGAAGTGATGCCCCGTTGGGCCGTGAGCCGTCCGCGCCACGGGTCGATAAGTGGACGACAGCGCGAACGCACGCGGCCCGGGGGCAAAACCCTCCGGGCCGCGGTGTTTTGTGGAGCGGGGTTGTGCGTGCAGGTGGGTCATTCCGACCCCGTTGCCACTGCGAGGCGGGGGCGGGGTCTCTTCGCTCACACCAGACCGGTCAGCGCGCCCGCGGCGCAGTGGGCGGGGTTGCCGAACGTCTTCACGTTGTGGCCGAACCCGTGCGCCAGCGCCATCAGCAGCCGGTTGTGCGGCACCTTCGGGTACTTCAGCGAGCGGCCCGTCTTGAAGTCGAGCCCGCCGCCGACCAGCACGAACGGGATGTTGTCCATCGTGTGCGAGTTGCCCTTGCCCAGCTCGTTGGTCCACACGATCAGCGTGTTGTCGAGCAGCGAGCCGCTGCCGCCCGGCTCCGGCGTCGCGCTCAGCCGCTTCGCGAGGTACGCGACCTGTTCGCAGTACCAGCGGTTGATCTTCACGAGCTTTTCCTGAGCCTTCTCGTTCGTGTCCGGCTCGTGCGACAGTTCGTGGTGCCCTTCGTTCACGTCGAGCCACTTCATGCGGGCGCCGCCCACCGAGTTCGTGATCTGGTAGGACGCGACGCGGGCGAAGTCGCTCTGGAAGCTGTTCACCAGAAGGTCGATTTGCGTCTTGCTGATCGTCGGCATGTTGTCGTTGTCGCGGCGCACGCCCGGCTCGAGCTTCGGCACCGCGTGGCCGACGGTCGCGGCCTTCTGCTCCTTGAGTTCCCTCTCCATGTCGCGGACGAACGCCGCGTGCTCTTCGAGCAGCTTCTTGTCCGCGGCGCCGACGGTGTTGCCGACCTTCTTGAGGTCGTCCTTGATGTCGTCGAGGACGCTGGCGAGCGCCTCGTTGTCCTTGGCGCGGCCGTACATCTTGTTGAACAGCTGGTACGGGTCGTCGATCGGGGTGATCGGCTTGTTCGCGCCCGCGTAGCTCCACCGCGTCCAGGTGTCGGCGCGGTCCGGCACCATCACGCCGAGTTCCAGCGAACCGAACCGCGTCTTCGTGGCCGCGTCTTTCTGGAGGTGGTTCTTGATCTCCTGGTCGATGCTGATGCCCTTTGCCCAGCCCGCGGGGGTGTCGGACCCGCCCTGCACGTTCCCCGGGTACAGCTCGATGCCGGTGAGCAGACACCCGATGCCGCGCATGTGCCCGTCGCCGTCGCCGCGGATCTTGTCGCAGACCCCGTGCAGCGTCAGCGTCTTGTCCTTGAACGGCTCCAGCGGCTCGAGGATGCGCTTGAACTTGGTGAGCGCGCCCTCCTCGTCGGGCCAGAAGTCCTTCGGGACGATGCCGTTCGGGCTGAACACGAACACGATCCGCTGCTTCCGCTTCGCCTGGTTGGCGAAGCTCAGACCCGGCAGATTCATCAGGAAGGGGACGGCCGCGGCGCTGATGCCGAGGTCGCGCACGAACTCGCGCCGGTTACGGGTCAGGGACATGCGAGCTCCAACAAGTACGGTAGTTGTGTGGTGCGTCTGTTCAGCGCTCGCCCCGTCGGGGCGAGCCATCGACCGAGCCGCTCGGGGTCGGCGCCAAACCGGTCTACTTGCCGGGCGTGCGCTCTGTCGCCGGCGTCGCGCCGAGCACGGCAATCTCTACTATCAGTTTTCGCATATTCAGGGCGTTGTCGGCAAATGTTTTCCGCAGTTCGTCCGGTTTCGTCAACCCGTAGGCGCGAACCGGTTGCTTCACGAAGTAGTGGAACGCCTGCTGCGCGAACGCGTACTGCGTCTCCTCACTATCGGCCAGGAACTTCGCCAACTCCTTCGCACTTTTGAACTTCACCTCGGTGCCGGCCCGGGTTTCGTAGCCGCCGGTGGCGTCCACCGGCTTGTCGCGCTCCTTGTCCCGCCAGCGACCGACAGCGTCGAAGTGCTCCAGCGCGAACCCCAAGGGGTTCATGATCGAGTGGCACCCGGCGCACGCCATCGGCTTCGTCTGCAGCGACACGCGCTCCCGGGTCGTGAGCGACGGGTGCAGGTCGGGCGCGATGGGCGTGAACGCCTCCGTCGGCGGCTTGATCCCGATCCCCAGCAGTCCGCGGCCGAGGAACACCCCGCGGTGGATCGGTGAGCTTTCGCCCGTGTACGCCAGCGCCGAGAGCACGTAGGGGTGCGTCACGACGCCCGCGCGCTTGTCGGCCTCCCACTTCACCTTCCTGAACCCGGCGTCCGCGGGCAGGTCGGCCCCGTAGAACTTCGCGAGCTTGCCGTTCAGGAAGAGTTCGTCCGACAGGAAGAGGTGCTTGAAATCGGCGTTCGCGCTCCACATGACGTCGTCGACGAACAGTTCCACGGAGGTGCGCAGGTCGGCCGCGAGGTCGTGGTCGAAGCCCTCGAAGCGCTTCGGGTCCTTGGGCAGCTCCTTCACCTGATCCAGTTTGAGCCACGTCAGCAGGAAGTCGCGGAGCTTGGCCCTCGCGCGGGGGTCGTGGACCATCCGCTCGGCTTGCTTCTTGATCTCGTCACGGGTGCCGAGTTTGTTCGCGGCCGCGGCGTCGAGCAGTTCGTTGTCCGGGGGCGAATCCCAGAGGGCGTACGCGAGACGCGAGGCGACCGCGTACTGCTCCGGCGCGCCCGCGGCGTCGGGGTAGAGGAACCGCGGGGACTTCAACACGATCAGCACCACGCGCTTCACGGCCAGCTCGAGGTCCGCGCCCGCGGCCTCGAACTGCCGGTCCACGAACAGGGCCGTTTCGGCGCCGCTCAGCGGCCGGCGGAACGCGCGCTCCGCGAACGTGCGGCAGAACGCCTTCACCTTCGCGGCGCGGTCCGCCGCGCCGGGCTGCGCGTTGGTCAGTTCCGGCAACCGCGCGGTGACGTACGCGGCGGTTTCGAGCGCGCCTTCGGTGGTCGCCGCCTCCCACTCTTTGGAGACCGTCGTGCCGCGCTCCCACCCGAAGCTCCGGTCGTCCGGCGGGAACGGGGTCTCGGCGACGCACACTTCGGGGAACTTCGTGGGCGTGAGGAACCGGGCCGCGATCGGCTCCACCCCGCGGCCCGGCCGCTTCCAGTTCAGCGAGATGAAGGCCGGCTTCACCGGCGGGTTCGGGTTCTTCTTCGAGTCGTCCACGCCCTGCTTCGCCTTCGAGAACTCCAGCTTGACGGGGTACGCGCGACCCGCGAGCAGGTATACGCTCGCCTTGAACTCGGTGTTGTCGCCCGACTTCACCCACGCGTCGATGGCGGGCTTCTTGCCGTCGTTGACCCACAGCCGCAGCGCGTGGTCGGTCCTCACGACGAACTCGAAGAGGCCGGTCTCGGGGGCGACGACCGACCCCTCCCACCGGACGCAGAACGTGTTCGGGTCGAACTTCTCCTTCGTCTCCGTCTCGCTCTTGGGCGCTTGCTTGCCGAAGTCGAACCTCACCTCCGCGTCGACGCGGTCGATCTGCTTCTTGGTGCCCTGGAAGTTGCGCGCGTTATAGTACTCGGCCTTCAGCCCCTCCCGCGCGTCCGCCTTCGGCGGGGGCCGGAAACTGCCGACGAGGTCCGCGACGCTGTTGCGGTACTGCTTCACGGTGAGGCGCGACAGCTCCGCGCGGGGCGGGTTCAGCCTCGCCTGCGCGCTCGGCGAGTAGAACGCGTCGTACATGTACTCGGCGACCCGGCGCGACTCCGCCGCGTCGAGCAGGTCGGGCGAGCCGTCCGGCATGGTCAGGTCGATGACCTTCGCGAGCTGCGCCACCGACCTGTCGCCGATCAGCGGCACCGGGTGCTGCTTCGCGCCCTCGCCCTTGGCCCCGTGGCACTTCGCGCACATCTGCCGGTAGATCACCTCCCCGCTCTTCTTTTCCTGCGCCGGCGCCAGCGCGCCGAGCGCCAGCAGCGCGACGAGTCCGGCACCAAACTTCGGGGAGCGGAAGGTCATGCGTTGTGCCTGCGAAGAGCGGAGGGGGGCGCATTACGGCGGGCGGGCGCGTATTCTGGATGATAGCCTGCGGGCGGTCGCGGCGGAAGTCAAGTCGCGCCGGCGCTGGCCCGGCGCGCCGCCGGGCGGGCGGGCGAAGTGAGGTTCCCATGTCCGTGCCCCGCGTGCTGGCCGATCTCCCGGTGTCGCCGGTCGTGGTTGAGTTGCTCGGCGGGCGCGTCGAGCTGGTGCCGTGGGACCACTCGGGCCGCGTCGACGCGATCTACACCTACGGGCACCCCACCGTCGACGCGGCGCTGCTCGACAAGTTCCCGGGCCTGAAGGTGGTCAGCAACTTCGGGGTGGGCGTCGATCACATCGACGTGAAGGCCGCGGACGCGCGCGGCACCCCCGTCGGCAACACGCCGGGCATCCTCGACGGCGCGACCGCGGACCTCGCGTTCGCGCTCCTCCTCGCGGCCGGGCGCCGCGTGGTCGAAGGCGACCGGTACGCACGCGGGCCTGACTTCTTGCGGTACGACCCGTCGTTCATGCTCGGCCGCGAGGTGCACGGCAGCACGCTGGGCATCTTCGGCATGGGCCGCATCGGGCGGCAGGT
>JBJSXS010000929.1:0-6082 GCA_046086545.1 Gemmata sp. | reverse complement strand
CACCATGGACCCGCGACTCGGGATCGTTTGGGCCTTGTCGAACACGGTCGCGACGTGTTCGCGGGTCAGGTCGATCTCGTCGCCGGCCGTCAGGGGCTTCAGGTGCGCGAGCTGCCGGCCGCGGTCCAGCCGGTGCATGATCGCCATGAGCTTCTTCACGTCGTCCATGCCCTCGGCCGGGACGTACACGGTCGGCGGCTCCATCTTCATCATGCGGCGGCGCGCGACGTACACCGGGAGCGCCGCGAAGTGATCGAGGTGCGTGTGAGAGATGAACCACGTCGGCGTGCCCATGAAGTCCCACGGCTGCGCGCCGAGGTCGAACCCGATCTTCAGCTCCGGGACGCGCCAGTAGCTCTGCACCGCCGCGCGGGACCAGCCCTCGACGGTCAGTCCCGCGTGCGTGAGGGAGTAGTACGGGGCGTTGTCCACCGGCCGATCGGGTTGCATGTTGCGTCCTGTGTGAAGCACTTCCAACAGCCATCTTAACGACCGCCGCACCCGCGGTCCGGTTCACGCGCGTAACCTTACGGCCGGAAAGGGCGGTTAGTAGCCCCCGGCGCGGTGCGTTCTGGCACCCTTCAGATCGCTCGCCGCGCGGGGCCGTCGGGCGGCGCAAGTCGCGGTATCCGCAGCGTTAACTGGTGCGGCAACCGCGGTTGACGTCCCCGCTCCGCCTCGGCATAACCGCCTGCTGTGTTCGGCCATTGCGAGGTTCTGATGCAACTTCCACGCTTCGGATTGATGGCGGCGTTCGTCACGGCGGCGGCCGGGGCGAGCGGTTGCGCCAGCATGAACAATACGGAAAAGGGCGCGGCCATCGGCGGCACCGGCGGGGCCGCCGTCGGGGCGGCGGTCGGCGCCGCAACCGGGCGCCCGCTGCTCGGAGCCGCAGTGGGCGGGCTGGCCGGCACCGCGGGCGGCGCGCTCATCGGCAACGACATCGACAAGCAGGAGAGGCGCGACCGTGACGTTGCGCAGGCACAAGCACTGGCCGACGCGCAGGCCCAGGCGCAGCAGGTCGGCGTGTTCGACGTGATCCGCATGGCCCAGGAGGGCCAGGACGACACCGTCATCATCAACCAGATCCGGCGCACCGGGAGTACGTTCACGCTCACCACGTCGGACCTCAGCGAGTTGAAGCGCGCCGGGGTGTCGGCCCGGGTGATCGCCGAGATGCAGACCGCGCGACCGGCAGCGAGGCCGACGCGGGTGGTGATCCGCGAGCCTGGTCCGGTGGTGTACGAGCCGAGCCCGGTGTTCGTGCGGCCCGCGCCTGTCGTTGTTGTGGGCCCGCCCCGCCCATACTACTACGGGCATTTCCACTACGGCCGCGGGTGGTGAGCCGCGTTCGTTGATGAGAGTCGTGATCGGGGGCGAAAGCCCCCTGTCTGTGTTTGGCGATGCGCGTAGACTGACACAACTCTTCCAAAAGCCCGCCTGGGCACCCCTGCTACCCCCGGAGACCCTGCCACCATGCCGCGCGTTCGCTCACTGGCCTGCGCCGTTTTCCTCGGCGCGGCCGCCACGACCCTCACCGCTGCCGACTGGCCGGGCTTCCGCGGCCCGAACCGCGACGGCGTCTCGACCGAGACCGGCCTCTTGAAACAGTGGCCCAAGGACGGCCCCAAGCAGGTGTGGACCGTGAAGAACCTCGGGCTCGGCTGGGGCACCCCGTCGGTGGCCGATGGCGTTGTCTACGGCGTCGGCACCCGCGACGGCAAAGACGGTGTTTGGGCTCTGAAGGAGGCTGACGGTAGCGAACTGTGGTTCACGAAGTACGCCGACCCGGCCACGGGCCTCGGGCCGCAGACGAACGGCCCGGCCAGCACGCCCACCATTCACAAAGGCAAGGTCTACACGGTCAGTGGCAACGGCACCCTGTCGTGCCTCGATGCCAAGACGGGCACCGCGGTCTGGTCCAAGAGCTACACCAAGGACTTCGGCAGCAGCGGCGCCGGCAAGGGTGGGGTCACCTGGGCCTACACCGAGTCCGTGCTAGCCGACGGCGACAAGATCATCTGCCTTCCGGCGGCGAAGGGTGCGGCCATCGCCGCGCTGAAGGCCAACACCGGCGAAGTGGTGTGGAAGGCGGACCTGGGCACCGCCACCGGTGGGCACGGGTACTCGTCCGCGGTCAAAGCGACGGTCAACGACGTGCCGATGTACGTGGCGCTCCTGGGCCAGACGGCAGGGGTCGTCGGGGTTCACGCGGAGACCGGGAAGTTGCTGTGGCAGTACAAGGGCGTTGGCTCGACCGGCGGCGTCGCCCAGATTCCGATTCCCATCGTGAAGGGCGACAAGGTGTGGGTGTCGTGCAGCTACAACCCGCCAGGGGCCGGCTCCGCCCTGCTCCAACTCGTGCCCAAGGGCAAGGACGCGTTCGATGTCAAGGTGGTGAAGACCTACGAGAAGAAGGAAGCGAACAACCACCACGGCGGGATGGTACTCGTTGGCGACCACATCTACTTCGGCCACAACCAGAACGACGGAAACCCAACCTGCGTGGACATGAAAACCGGCGAGATCAAGTGGGGGCCGGAGAAGAACCCGGCCGGCGGCGCCGGGTCCGCTGCCGTCCTGTACGCGGACGGGCGCCTGTACTTCCGCTATCAGAGCGCAACGATGGTACTCATCGAACCGTCCCCCGACGCGCTCAAGGTGGTGTCCTCGTTCAAATTGCCAGCCCCGAGCCAACAACGGTACGCACAGAGTTGGCCGCACCCGGTCATCGCCAACGGCAAGCTCTACATCCGCGACCAAGAGGTCATGTACTGCTACGACGTGAAGGCACAGGGGAACTGACCCAAGGTACGACACACAGATTCAGTAGAATTGTAGCCCCGAGCCCTCGGCTCGGGGCTGATGCGTGGTGTGTGGCTCGTTGCCTCTGCTCGCTGGCCTTGCATTTCTTCTCTCACTGGGCTATTTCTCCCCCTCCCAACGCACTCACACTCGGGCACAAGGACGTGCCGCCGATGCCTCACACCGCTGACGCACCGTTCGACCGCATCGCCTTTGCCAAGCGCGTGTTGCGCGCCGAGGCCGCGTCTCTCGACGTGGTGGCCGGCCGTCTCGACGAGGGCTTCATCCGCGTTGCCGACGCGCTGCTCACGTGCCGCGGTCGCGTCGCGGTGATCGGCGTCGGCAAGAGTGCCGACGTGGGCCAGAAGGCGGTCGGCACGTTCAACTCCACCGGCACCCGCGCATACGCGCTCGACGCCACCCGGGCCGTCCACGGCGATCTCGGCAGCATCCACCCCGACGACGTGGCACTCCTGCTGTCGCACAGCGGCGAATCGGAAGAGCTGCTGAGGCTGCTCGGCCCGCTGAAGAATCTCGCATCGTCAATGCTGGCGATCACCGGCAGGGCGGACAGTTCGCTCGCGCGGGCCGCGGACGCGGCCATCGTCTACGGTTCGCTCGTGGAGGCGTGCCCGCTCAAGCTCGCCCCGAGTACCAGTACGACCGTGATGCTCGCGCTGGGCGACGCTCTGGCGTTCACGCTCCTCGAACAGCGCCGCTTCACCGCCGACGACTTCGCCAGGTTCCACCCGGCCGGGGCGCTCGGGCGCAAGCTCGCGCTAGTGTCCGAGTGGATGCGCCGGGACGACGAGGTGCGCGTCGCGCCGCAGACCGACACCGTTCGCGAGGTGTTCGCGAAGGTGCGGCACACCGGGCGCCGCACCGGCGCGATCATGCTCGTTGACGCCTCGGGGCGGCTCGCCGGACTGTTCACCGACAGCGACCTCGCCCGGCTGTTCGAGAACCGCGCCGACGGGCTGCTCGATGCGCCGATCGCGCAGGTGATGACCCGCGACCCGGTGGTGATTTCGCCCGCCGAGCGGGTGGTCGAAGCACTCGAGGTGCTCAAGGCGCGGAAGTTCAGCGAGCTGCCGGTGGTGGACGCCGACGGCCGCCCAATCGGCATGCTCGACATTACCGACCTGATCGGACTCGATTCCCTTCCGCGGGCGACCGAATCCCCGGTGCCCTTCCGCCCGCTGAGCCGCAAGAGTGCGTAAAGTGTTGCAGACGTCGGACCTCTCAACCCGTGCCCGGGCCATCGAACTCTTACTGCTGGACGTGGACGGCGTGCTGACCGACGGCAGCATCGAGTACCTCGATGACGGTCGCGAGGTCAAGCGGTTCCACGTGCGCGACGGGTCGGGGTTGAAGTTGTGGCACGCGGCGGGTAAGCGGTCGGCAATCGTGTCGGGGCGGAGTTCACGGGCCGTCGAGCGCCGCGCCGCGGAGTTAGGCCTGGCGCCCGTGCTCCAGGGGCGCGACGACAAGTTGCAGGCGCTCACGGAGGTACTGGCCGCGACCGGCCTCGCACCGGAGCAGGTGTGCGCGATCGGGGACGACCTGCCCGACGTGCCGGTGCTGCGGCGGTGCGGGCTGGCGGTCGCCGTCGCGGACGGGTGTGCCGAGGCGCGGGCCGCGGCGCACTACACGACCGCTGTGCCCGGCGGGCGCGGGGCCGCGCGCGACGCGATCGAGTGGCTGCTGAAACTGCAAGGGCGGTGGGACGAACTGACCGCCCGGTACACCACTTAACCACGCGGAGCGACACCGGTGCTGACGCCGCGACGGACCGTGCTGCTGCTCGCGGGCTTCGTGCTGTTCGCCGGCGCGTACGGTGCCTACGCGCAGGTCCTCGGGTGGCTCGACGGGTTGCCTCAGCTCCCGCCGCAAATGCTGATAAAGAGCGAGGGCGGGTTCACCCCGCCCCCGGTCACCGTCTCCCCCACCCAGCAGAAGATAGTCGAGGCGTTCGGGGAGAAGAGCCCCGAGACGAACTACTCGCACTACGAGACGCAGGTCGAGTTCCGCAACGGCGACACCTCGCTGGTGGTCGCACCGGAAAGGCCCCGAGCAACCCCAAGTCGAAGCGGGTCACGCTGATGCCGTTCAGCGTGGCGGTGTTCGGGAAACCCAAACCGGCTCACCTCCGGCAACCGGGCGAGGTGACCGAGATCAGCACCATCCACGCGGACAAAGGCACCCTCGAGTTCGACCGGGAGATCGCAAACGCGGCGGACATGAAGAAGGCAAAGCTGGTGCGGCTCGAGTTGGTCAGCGCCAGCGACTTCGAGGACGCGCTCCCGGACCCGCGCCGCGGGATCGTCCACCTGACAAACAACCAGCGGTCCGCGGACCCCAACCGGTTCATGGTGGTGCGCACCGTGGGCCCGGTGTTCTACCGCGACCCGAAGGCGGTGGTGGGCACACCCGACGCGAACGGCCCGGACCTGTGGACCGACGCGCCGGTCGAGATCGTGGACCGCCAGAACCTGCCGCGCCCCATCGGGTCCACCGCCCCGGCCACCGCAGCCGCCAAGGGCGAGGAGAGCCGCGCGCCCGGCGCGGTCGCGGCCATTCTGAGCGGACAGCGGCTCCCCCCTCCGACCCTCACGGCGGTCGGGCTGCGGGTGTACCTGGAACCGGAGCCGCCCCCGGGCCAGAAGAAGAAGGAACCAAAGCCCGGTGCGATCAGCGGGGTGCGGCGCCTGGAGTTTCTGGAACAGGTGCTGGTGAACCTCTGGATCGACAACGCCCGGGGGCTCGGGGGGCCCGCAGACCCACGGGCGGCGAACCCCAATGCAGGCGGGGGACTGGCCCTCATCCCGCCGCCCCCGGCCATCGCCGCGGTCACCGGCAACCTCGGCCCGGCAGCGTACAGCGCCTGCCTCGCCAACCGCGCGCTGCTTCAGATCGACACCCGAGGACCGTTCACCTACGACGCGGCAAAGGGTTCCGCGCGGTTCGACGTGATGCCGTCGGACCCGAACCTGCCCAACGATGTGCAGGTGACCAAGCTCCCGGCTCACGCCGGCGCGAGCAGCATGTTCAGTCAGGTACTCGAACTGGAACTGAACGGCGGCCCGACCGGGGGCGAGCGGCCCGCCAACACGCCCCCGATCAAGCGCCTGCACGCGTGGACCACGGCACCCGGCCGGTACGTCACCCTGACCGACCAGGCCGAGGCGACCGAGGCGCACGGCCAGGACTTCGTGTACGACCAGGGCGCGAGCCGCACCGTACTTACCGGAGCGCCGCTGTACGTGATCCAGCGGCG
>JBJSXS010000928.1:0-3465 GCA_046086545.1 Gemmata sp. | reverse complement strand
CCGCCACCACGTCCATTTCCGGTGAGAGAAAGGGGCTCGCGGGGTGGGGGGGGGGGGGGGCGTAAGCTGCGGGGGGGTCAAAAATTGATTTGGGTGGGGGACCACCTGGGGGTGGACGCCCCCCACTCGCCTATAAACATGGTATTCCCGCGAGGTACTCAACCATGCTGCAACTCGACCGCCGCGCGTTCTTGGCCTCTTCCGGCGCGCTCGTTTCCGGTGCCTTCCAGCCGGCCTTGGCCGTTGGTCAAGAGGGCCCGCGCACGCGTCCGCCGAAGCGCGCGAAGCCGGCCGAGAGAAGGCTCGCGGTGGTCTGCTCCACCTACCACTACCTGTCCCACGCGTACCACATCGCGGGCCGCTACCTGGACGGCTACATGAAGGGGGATGCCCACCATCTCCCAGAGTTCGGCATCGCCAGCGTGTATGCCGAACAGGTCAAGGCCGGTGACCTGAGCCGCGACCTCGCCAAAGAGCACAACTTCCGGCTGTCGGAAGACATCGAAGACGCGCTCACGCTCGGCACCGGTCGCCTCGCGGTGGACGGCGTGCTGCTGATCTGCGAGCACGGCGACTACAAGTACAACGAGCGGGGGCAGAAGCTCTACCCCAGACACGACTACTTCCAGCGAATCACAGAAGTGTTCGCGAAGTCCGGAAAGACGGTTCCCGTCTTCTGCGACAAGCACCTGAGCTACGACCGCACGAAGGCCGCGGAGATGGTCGCGGCCGCGAAGAAAATGCGGTTCCCGTTGATGGCCGGATCGTCGCTGCCGGTCACCTGGCGCCGGCCCGAACTGGAGTTCAAGCGCGGCACTAAGATCACCGAGGCGCTGCTCGCGTCGCGCGGCGAACTAGAAATCTACGGCATTCACGCTCTCGAGGCACTGCAGTGCATGGTCGAGCGCCGCTTCCCCGGTGTGGACCCGAAGCCGGCGAATCAGGGCGTGAAGGCCGTCACCTGCCTGCAAGGCGATGCCGTGTGGAAGGCGGGCGACGCCGGGCTGTGGTCGTGGGAACTGCTCGAACACGCGATCGGCCGCAGCACCTCGCGCAACGCGGGCGACGTGCGCGCCAACTGCCGGCGCTTCCCGCGGCCCTCGGCGTGGGGCAACTTCGTGAAAGGTCCGATCGCGTTCCTCGTCGACTACGCCGACGGACTGAAGGCGACAGTCCTTCAACTGGACGGGCACGTCGCGGACGATACGTTCGCGTGCCGCGTGGAAGGCGACAAGAAGCCCTCGTCGTGCCTGTTCTGGCTCCCGCCACCCCCAGGCGCGGCATTCTTGGAAGCGCTCGCCTCACACACGGAAACCTTTTTCGCGACCGGCAAGCCGCCGTACCCCATCGAGCGAACGCAGCTCACCGGCGGCATCCTCGACTATGCGCTGGAGTCACGCGTCAAAGACTCCAGGCGACTCGACACTCCGGACCTCGACATCCGGTATGACCCGCCCGCCGACAGCGGATTCATGCGCGGTGACTACGCAATCCCCGCGAAGTGATTTGCTCTGCCGAAAGTGCGCGACAGGTGTGAAACTTTCATGAGCCGTTGACGCACTTCGCGCCGGCGCATAGCATGGATTTTTCGTTTCTCTGGCTTTCGCTCGAATCTGGAACAGCCGCGGATGGCCGACCCGAGCATTTCCGCCGAAGACTTCGCCGCCACCGTTCAACGGCTGCGCGCCCACCGCGGGCGCCCGGTAGTGGTGAAACTCGGCGGCAGCGCGATGGAAGACCCCGCCGCGACTGACGCGTGCCTGAAGTCGGTCGCTACGCTGAACGCACTCGGCGTCCCCGTGGTGCTGGTCCACGGCGGTGGGAAGCCGATCGACCGTGCGATGGCCGATGCCGGGATCATCCCGCGCAAGGTAGCCGGTCGGCGATACACCGACGACGCAACGCTCGCAATCGTCGTGCGGGTGCTGCACGGCCTGAACCGCGATCTGGTTGCGCGGCTCGAGCGCCTTGGAACCAACGCAACCGGTTACAACGAGGCGGGTTCCTTTCCGGTCACGGGCGAGCGCCTCGTGTTGTCGGAAGGCGGCGAACCGGTTGATCTGGGGCGCGTGGGTAGGCCGACGCAAGTGCGGGTGACGGCTTTCGCCTCCGAGATCGGGTCGTGCGGGCACGTCCCCGTCGTGCCGTCGCTCGCCGTCGACGGGGCCGGCGGCTGGCTGAACGTCAACGCGGACACCGCGGCGTCGGCGGTCGCGGGAACGCTGAAGGCGGAAAAGGCCGTCTTCCTCACCGACACCCCGGGTGTTCTCCGCGACCGCGCGAACCCGGGCTCCCTCGTCTCTTCTTTAACCGAGCGCGAGGCGCGCCACCTGATCGCGTCGGGCGTCATCGACGGCGGCATGGTCCCGAAGGTCGAAGCGTGCTTCGAGGCGCTCGCGGCCGGTGCGACGGCCGCGCTCATCCTCGATGGCCGGGTGCCCTATTCGCTGCTCGACGTGTTCCTTAAGGACACCTTCAAAGGCACCGTCATCCGGCGGTAGGCCACGCCGCTCGTCGGCTCGCGGCTAACAGGCCCGGTTCCTTCCACCCTCTAAGTGCCCAGCGAAATGACAACAACCGACGTGCTTTCCAGCGAGCAGATCATTTCACTGGCGAAGAAGCACCTGACCCAGAACTACACGCGCTACCCGGTGGCGCTGGTTCGCGGCAGCAACTCGTGGGTGTGGGACGCCGAAGGGAACCGGTACCTGGACTTCTTTCCGGGTTGGGGCTGCGGCATCCTGGGGCACTGCCCGCCGCGCGTGGTGCAGGCGGTTCAGGAGCAGGTCGCGGCGCTCATTCACGTCCCGAACACCTGGTACACCGAGCCGCAGGCTCTGCTCGGGCAGGCGCTGGGCGAGCGCACCGATTTCGGGGGTGTGAGCTTCTTCTGCAACAGCGGAACGGAAGCGAACGAGGCCGCGATCAAACTCGCCCGCCTGAACGGGAAGCCGAAGAGCCGCTACAAGATCGTGACCCTGACGGGCAGCTTCCACGGCCGCACGATGGGCGCGCTCACGGCCACCGCGCAGCCGAAGTACCACGCGGGCGTAGAGCCGATGCTCCCGGGGTTCAACTACGCTCAGTGGGGCGACCTCGCGGGCGTCGAAAAGGCCATCGACTCCGAGACGTGCGCGGTCATGCTCGAACCCATCCAGGGGGAAGGCGGGGTGAACCTGCCGCCCGCGGGGTTCCTCGAAGGGCTGCGCGCGCTGTGCGACCAACACGGATTATTGCTGATATTTGACGAAGTGCAAACCGGTCTGGGGCGCACCGGGAAGTGGTTCGGGCACCAGCACTGGGACGTGAAGCCCGACATCATGACGCTCGCGAAGGCCCTCGCGGGCGGGGTCGCGATGGGCGCGCTGGTCGCGAAACCCGAGGTCGCCGAGAAACTGAAACCGGGCACGCACGCGGCCACGTTCGGCGGCAACCCGCTGGCCGCCGTGGCCGGGATCGCCGCGA
>JBJSXS010000927.1:0-4054 GCA_046086545.1 Gemmata sp. | reverse complement strand
CGGCGGCCGGCCGCGTCGACACGTTGAGGCGGTGGCTGGAGCGATTCGCGGCCGCGGCCGGCGCCGACGAGTTGACTCTCGCGGCCGGACCCGCGATCACGCGGTACGCCTGCGCGTGTTCGGGACTGGCGCGCGGGCGTGTGGCCCCGCGCCCGGGAGCAGGCGCGTCAACGGGCGAGCAGCCCGCGACCCTTCATCCAGGCTTCGAGCTTGTTCGACCAGTCGGCCAGCGGCAGGTTGCTCTTGAGGCCCAGCCCGACGCCGTGCCCGCCCTTCTCGTACTCGACCAGTTCGACCGGCACCTTGTGCTTCTCGCACGCGGCCTTGAACAGCCGGCTGTTCTCGACCGGCACCGCCCTGTCCTCGACCGTGTGGAACAGGAACGTCGGCGGGGTCTTCTCGGTCACCTGCTTCTCGTTCGAGTAGAACTCGATCAGCTTCGGGTCCGGGTTCGGCCCGAGCAGGTTGTTCTTCGACCCGCCGTGCGTCTTCTCGCCCATCGTGATGACCGGGTACGCGAGGACCGCGAAGTCCGGGCGGCTGCTCTGCTTCTCGATGGGGTCGGTGGCGTCGGCCTTGCCGTCGTCGAAGTGCGTCGCGGCGGTGCTCGCGAGGTGCCCGCCGGCGGAGAAGCCCCACACGCCGATCCGCTTCGGGTCGAGCTTCAGGTCGGCCGCCTTGGCCCGCACGGTGCGGACCGCGCGCTGCACGTCGAGCATCGGCCCCGGCGCGAGCGGCGCCTTGATTTTCGACTCGTTAACGGTCCGGTATTTGAGCACGAACGCGGCGACCCCGCGCGCGGTGAGCCACTCGGCGATCTCCTTGCCCTCGTGCCCGGTGGCGCGGCCCGAGTACCCGCCGCCGGGGCACACCACGACGGCCGCCCCGGTCGCCTTGTCCGCGGCCGGCAGGTAGGCGGTGAGCGTGGGGATGTTGTCTTTCTCGGCGCTGTTCGGTCCCGGGACCGTGTCGCCCCACAGCGGGGCGGTGGCCGGTTCGGGCGCGGCCGCCAAAACGAGGGCGAGCAGACACGCGGGGGGCATGGCGATTCTCCGCCTGGGAAGGGCTGCGCGGGGCGCTGGTGAGAGCATCGTTGTATCGCAGCCGCGTTCGGCAGTCGCCTGAAAAGTGGTGCGGGTCGCCCGGGCGAGTTCGCACGCGGCGCTGCACGGGCGGCCCGCGGGGCTTACAACAGTGGGGTCCGGCCGCGCGAGCGGTTCCGAACGTCCCCCACGGTGTCACACGCGATGAAGGCAATCCTCCTGGCCGGCGGCAGCGGCACCCGGCTGTACCCGCTGACCCGCTCGGTCAGCAAGCAGCTGCTGGCGGTGTACGACAAGCCGGTCATCTACTACCCGCTGTCGGTGCTCATGCTGGCCGGCATCCGCGACGTGCTGGTCATCAGCACCCCGCGCGACACCCCGCGCATCGAGGAACTGCTCGGCGACGGGAGCCGGCTGGGAATGCGGCTGTCCTACAAAGCCCAGCCGCACCCGGGCGGGATCGCGCAGGCGTTCGTGATCGGCGAGGAGTTCATCGCCGGCGAGCCGGTGTGCCTGATCCTCGGCGACAACATCTTCTTCGGGCACGACCTGATGCCGCTGCTGGTCGAGTCGGCCCGGCTCACGGCCGGGGCGCGCGTGTTCGCGTACCACGTGACCGACCCGGAGCGGTTCGGGGTGGTCGAGTTCGACCGCCAGTCGCGGGCCGTGTCGCTGGAGGAGAAGCCGAAACAGCCGCGCTCGAACTGGGCGGTCACCGGGCTGTACTTCTACGACGGGCGCGTGGCCCAGATCGCCAAGGGGCTGCAGCCGTCGGCCCGCGGCGAACTGGAAATCACCGACGTGAACCTGCACTACCTCCGAGAGGGCAGGCTGACCGTCACCCCGCTGGGCCGCGGGGTCGCGTGGCTGGACGCCGGCACCTATGATTCGCTGCTGTCATCGTCCCTGTTCGTGCAGACGCTGGAGCAGCGGCAGGGGCTGAAGATCGCGTGCCTGGAGGAGATCGCGCTGCTCAAGGGGTTCGTGAACGAGACCCAGTACGAGCGCCTCATCGCCGAGTGCGGCAGCAACGACTACGGCACCTACCTGCGCCGCGTACTCGCCGAGCGCCGGTCCGTTGGGTGAAAGGTGCCCCTCGGCAACGGCCGTGTGTGGTGCCCGTCGCCCGCTCCCTCGGCGGGAGCGAGAGTCCGAGTCGCCGCGCTCCTCGCGCCATCAGCGCCGGTCGCGAACCAACTGGATCAGCCGGCCGAGTACGCACCGCAGGCCCGGGTTCGGGAACCGGTACTCGCGGAGCCGGGCCCGAAAGAACCGCGTCAGCGTGAACGTGAACCCGTCGGCAGCGGTCCAGTGCGCCCAGTGGACCGGCAGGTACAGCGCGTCGCCCGGCTCCAGCGCCACATCGATCCGGGTGAGCCGCCGGGCGCGCGGGAACCGCTGATAGTCCACGTCCGGGAAGCTCACGCGGCTGCGCCGGTAGTCGCGCGTCACCGGCTCGAAGTACAGGTTGCGCACGTCCGCCGGCGGGTACAGCGTGAAAACCTTCGTGCCCATCAGCTGCATCACCAGCGCTTCTTCGTGGGCGTGGATGTGGCAGCAGCTGCCGGTGCTGCGGCCGAAGAACACGGTGTCCGACACCCCGGGCAGGCCGTCGAGGTCCGCGGGGACGGGCACGTCGCGGTACAGCTGTTCGGACAGGTCCGCGAGTTCGACCGCCTCCATGTAGTGGTGCTGCCAGCTATCGGGCGTTGCCGTGAGCGCGTCGAGGTACGCGCGCACGGTCATCGGCACCTTCGCGGCCAGGGTGGTGCCGTCGGGGTAGTGGCTCACCGGGATGAGCGTGTCGCCGCACGCGGCGGCGAGGAGGTCCGGGGTCCACGCCCGGCACGCGGGCCAGTCGCGCGCGAACCCCGGCACGATGAAGGGCGCGCCCGCGCGGACGTGCCGGTCGAGCGTCGTGCGGGTGCAGTCCGCGAGTCGGGCGATGGTCACGGGACGGGTTCCCTGTGTGCCTGGGTGTTGGTCTCGGGGTGGCTTGGGGGGGCGCTCCGACTGGGCGACCTCGCAATGAACTTTAGGGTCGTGGGCGGCGTCCCGGGCCCACACCGCGCGGCCGGCTTCGATCAGGCGCGTGACCGCGCTCGGGCCCGTTTTTTCCCGGTGCTCGCCCGCCGCCCCTTTCACGTACAGCGGCACGGCGGTTAGCGCGTCCTTGCTGTGATTTTCGCGGAGCGGGGGTCGGTGGCGAGCAGCGTCGTGCCGTCCGGTCCGACATCGGCCGGTGCCATCGGTCGCCCGCGGACCCCGCCGGTGGCGGTGTGCGTCACGAGTGCGGCGGGTCCGAACACCACGAGCGGTTCGCGTACCCTGGTGTCGGGTTTCGTACTCACGAAGTCGTGTCCCGTAAAGGTGTGGGGCGCCTGTATAGAGTGGGCGTCAGGAGTTGCCGCAGCTCCGGCCCGGTGTCCCGCCGCGGCGCCCTCCCGGTGCACACCCGAGATTGCCCCGCGCGGCCGTTCGGTGGTATTCCTATATTTCTTTCTCGCCCGCCGCGCAGGAACCTCCGTTGAACGCTCCGACCGGACTCTCGATCACCGCGACGCACCTCGGGGAGTACGTGCGCCACCACTCCTGCGACCGCCGGTTTCACCTCGCGATCCATGAGGAGCGCGAGGCCGGAGCGCTGCCGTTCCTCGACCGCCTCCGCACCGACCTGGACCCGGTGCTGGCCGAGGTCGGGCGCCGGCGCGAGGACCAGTGGGAGGCCGAACTGGCCGCCGCCGGGTTTCGCGACCTCGCTGCGCGCCTCCCCAAAGGCAAACGCGCCGAAGTGACCTGGGCGGACTTGGCGCTGGTCTTGCAGGCTCTCGCGCCGGGCGAACGCGGGTACGCGCGACAGGTTGCCGTCGGCGGAACGGTCGGCGCGTTCCGCGTGTACGGGTTGATGGACTTCGTGCTGGTGCGGTGGGCCGGCGCGCGCCCGCGCCTGCTGCTGGTCGAGTGCAAGGCGAGCCGCCGCGACCGCACGTACCACCGGGTGCAGGTCGCGG
>JBJSXS010000926.1:0-5929 GCA_046086545.1 Gemmata sp. | reverse complement strand
CGCACACGAACGTACACTGCTGGAGCTTCGCCATCTCCGAAACCACTCGCGCCGGGCCGTGCGCCCACCCGAGCCGCCACCCGGTGATGCCGTAGGTCTTACCGAACCCCTCGATCACAAGCGCGACCGGGTTATGAGCCGCGGGCGAGGTCGCCGGGCCGTCGTAGTGGAACGCGCGGTAAATCTCGTCGCTGATCAGCAGCAGGTTCCGCGCGCGGGCCAGCTGGGCCAGCTGCCGCTGCGTGTCCGCGTCCAGTACCGCGCCCGTCGGGTTCGACGGCGACGAGAGCATGATCGCCTTCGTGCGCGGCGTGATGGCCGCATCGAGCCTGTCGAGGTCGAGCCGGAAGTCCGAGTACGTGTCCACGGTTACGAGCTTGCCGCCCGCTAGCGCGACCATGTTCGGGTACGCCACGAAGTACGGGTCTGCGGTGAGCACCTCGTCCCCGGGGTTCACCACCGCCAGTAGGCCGAGTAGCAGACCGCCGCTCGTGCCGCTCGTCACTATGAGGTCGCGTTGCTGCCCCGGGAACCGCGCGGCCAGGTCGGCCGCGAGCCGGGCGCGCAACTCGGGGATACCCTGCGTGACCGTGTACCCGTTCAGGTCCGCGTCGATGGCGGCTTTCGCCGCGTCCTTGATCGGCGTGGGCACCGGGAAGTGCGGCTGACCGATACTCAGGTTGATGGGGTTCTCGAGCGACTTGCCCAGTTCGAATATCTTCCGCACGCCGGATACCTCGACGGCACGCGTGCGGTCCGCGAACAGCGCTTCAGAAATCACAGCAACTCCTGGCGAACCACGCACGCAACCGTGGGGATGATGCGAGCGGGGTGGGTCATCTTACGCCGGCCGCATTCGTCGCCACCCCCCGCACTTGTGCGCGGGCTCGTCTACCCACCGGGCAGTCGGTGCGGCACGGCGGCGCGGGCGTACCCGTCCCAGAGGGCGGTGAGCTTGGCCTGCGCGTCCTCGATGGGGATCGCCTTGTACCGCATGTCGGGCGTTTTGTACACCAGACCGCCGAGCATCAACTTCGCCAGCGCGTCGATGATCTCGAAGTTCACCTCCGCCGGGAGTCGCTTCTTGAGGTCCCGCTCGATGTAGAAGTCCAGCTCCTCACTGCCCCACCCGGACTGGCCGCCGTAGCGCCAGAGGTAAAAGTACGCCAGCAGCGTCTCGCGGATCTCCTGCTCTTCGGCCTCGTCGAGCAGGCGGAACATCACGCCGCTGTTGTTGTCCAGGTTCTGGAAGTACAGGCTCTGGGTGAGCTGACTCGCGTAGGTCTGGCGCGACGTCCGGAACGTGTACCACGTTTTGTACCCGTACCCGCCGATCAGCGCGAGGGGCGTGTACAGTGCCATGGCCGCGTTCGCGGTCAGCCCGCTCAGCAGCGTCAACAGCGGGAACGCACTGAGCTTGTACGCCACGTACAAGGCCGAGCTGGTGAGCGAGCCTCCAATTTTCAGGCGGTCGAAGCGGGGCATCCGGATGCGCCCACCCGGCAGCAGCATCTCGAGGTCCATCTGCGGCATGTCCTTGAACAGCTTCAGGAACACGCTCTCGGTGTCCGGGTCGTCGCCCAGTCGCTTGTGCGCGCGCTGCTTGAAGATGACCGCGACGCGGCCGAACGTGGGCACCTCGACCGGGAACCTGCGCCAAAACAGCAGCCGCCCGCGGCGGCTCCGCTTGCCGGCCCCCTTGCCGCGGTAGAACAGCTCGACCTTCTCGAACGCGTCCCACGTCACCTGCAGGTCCACGCCCCAGTCGCTGGCCCCCTGGCTGACGCGCTCCATCTCGTCGCGGGTGAGCCGCCGGTAGTTGGCCCGCCCCATGAGGTGAACGAAAGTGGCGAACAACCGGTCGAGCGCGGCCTGCCGGTCGGACCCGGTGGGCGGCGACAGCGGCTTGGGGTCCGCGTCCGGGTCGAACGCCGAGTATGAGTCCTTGAGTAGTCGGATCTCGGACTGGTATGCGGTATGGACGTGAGACGCGACGGCACGCGCGAATTGCCGGAACTGGGCCTGCTTCTCCTCGGACAGCGGGGTGTCGCCGAGCGGCCCCCGCTCCGCACACAGGTAGCCGACCTGATCGGCGGCGCGGATCGGGATGTACGCCTCTCTCAGCATGAGTTCTCGGTTCTCAGGTCTCGGTGGGAAACCAAGTCAACCCTTCCCTCACCCATGGCACCCGCAAGCGGCCGGCGGCTGAGAACCAAATACTTCAAGCTAATCTTCCAGTTCGCCCGGGTCGGTCATCTTGGCGGCGGCCTCGTCGGCCAGAACGTCGAGCCGCCCCTGAATGTGGCTCATGCGCTCGGGCCGTTTGTTCGCGTTCGTCTGGAGGCACTCGTGAATCAGGTCCGCCAGCCCCTGCGGGACCAGCGGGTTTGCCGTCCGCACCGGTTTGAGTTGGTCCTTGAATTGCTGGGCGTCCATCGGCAGCTGGTCCTCGCTGGCGAACCACGACGGCGGCATTTGCAGCGTCGCGAGCCGGTACATGGTAACGCCGAAGTTGTAGATGTCGGTGCGCTCGTTCACGATCTTGTGCTCGACCGTCTCCGGTGCGACGTACTCGGGCGTACCCTGGATGCGCCCTTTGCCCTCGCCCTTGATCCAAGCCAGCCCGTAGTCGATGACCTTCACGCGGGTGCCGCGCTCGTAGATCAAGTTTTCCGGTTTGATGTCGGCGTGGCAGACGTTCTGCTTGTGCATGTGCATCAGCCCGTCGGCGACGCGTTCGAGTACGCGCAGCAGCTTCGCCATGCGCAACAGCGGCACCTTGTCCATCGTCTTGCCGGGCACGTACTCCAGCAGCAGCTTCGCCTTCTTGGGCCCGGAGAACCACCCGCCCTCGGTCTCGAACGCGTACACCTTAACGAGGTTGGGGTGGTTCAGCGTCTGTCCGACACGGTACTCGTGCTTCGCCTGCTCCAGGTACTTCAAGTCCTCTTTTTCCTCGATGGGAACCATCTTGAGAGCGTACTCCTTTTCGTCCTCGGCCCGGCGGATGTGTAAAATGTTGCTGTGGGCACCGCTCCCGAGTGTCCCCAGTACCGTGAACTTGCCGATCTTGTCGATTGCCATTGTGGCACCAAATGAACGAGGGAATGATTCACCTAAATGTAGCAAAATCCCTGTAAAGCCGCGACCCTTCCCTTACTTGAGCGCGGGCGCCCGCGCCTTCGGGGCGCGGTTAACTTAACAGCGTAACCATGAGTGCCGACCTCGACGAGCGGACCCGGCAGTACGGGCGCGAGATCTTCGCCCGCCTCGACCGGCAGGGGCCGCTGCTATTGTCCCGCGCTTGGGCCGAAGACAAGCTCATGGGGTTGGGGATGCACGACCCGGCCCTGAAGGTGCAACTGTTTCGGTTCGTGGACACCCTGCCCTACCTGAGACAGCCCGGCGAGGTCGCCCGGCACCTGCGCGAGTACCTCCTCGAGGCCGGCGACCAACTCCCGTGGTGGGCGCGGCTGGGCACCCGCTTCATCCCGCATCACGGCGTACTGGGCAAGGCCCTCGCGTTCGCGAGCCAGCGCGGGGCCGAGCAGATGGCGCGCAAGTTCATCGCCGGCTCGAACGTGCAAGAAGCCGTGGGAGCCGTGCGCCGGATGCGCGACCGCGGGTTGGGGTTCACCATCGACCTCTTGGGCGAGGCGACCATCACCGAGGCCGAAGCGGACCACGTCCAGAAGCAGTACCTCGCACTGCTCACCGGACTGACCGCAGAGGTGAACCACTGGCCCGAGGTGCCCGTGATCGACCGCGACGACCGCGGTTCGATCCCGCGCGTGAACGTGTCGGTGAAGCTGTCGGCACTGTTCAGTCAGTTCGACCCCATCGACCCGGAAGGCACTTCGCGCGCCGTGTGCCGGCGGCTGCGCCCGATCTTGAGCCTCGCGAAGCGGACCGGCGCGTTCGTCAACTTCGATATGGAGCAGCACTCGTTCAAAGATGTGACGCTGACGATCTTCCGCGACATCCTCACAGAGCCGGAGTTCCGCGATTGGCCACATGTCGGGATCGCGATTCAGGCGTACCTGAAGGACACACAGGCCGACCTCCTAAAGCTCCTGGCGTGGGCGCGTGACACCCGCAGGTGCCCGGTGTGGGTGCGGCTCGTCAAGGGCGCGTACTGGGACTACGAAACCGTGATCGCGGGCCAGAACCACTGGCCGGTCCCGGTCTTCACCAAGAAGTGGCAGAGCGACGCGAACTTCGAGCAACTGACCGAGTTCCTGCTCGCGAACGTCGAGTGGCTGGTGCCCGCGTTCGGGTCGCACAACATTCGTAGCATCTCACACGCGATGGCCGTGGCCGAGAGGCTCGGCGTGCCGCCGCGGCGCTACGAGTTTCAGATGCTCTACGGCATGGCCGACGCGATCAAGGAATCGATCCGGTCGCTCGGCCACCGGGTGCGCATCTACACCCCCTACGGCCAGTTGCTTCCCGGCATGGCCTATCTCGTGCGCCGCCTGCTCGAAAACTCGTCGAACGACTCGTTCCTGCGTCAGGGATTCAGCGAAGGCTTTTCCGAAGAATTGCTGCTCGGCAACCCGGCCGAATCAGCGCGCGGTCCCTCGTCCCCAGGGAACACCCACATGCAACCCACCGCGACACGCACCGGGCCGGGCACCGTTCAGGATTTTCGGCCCGCGCCCGGAGCGCAACAACGATTCCAAAATGAACCGCTCACCGACTTCTCGGTCGAAGCGAACCGCTGCGCGATGCGGTCCGCGATAGACGCCGTGCGCAAGGAGTTCGGCCGCACTCACGCCATCATCATCGACAACACGCCCCTTCCTGTTACAAGGACGCTCGACCGCGAGAATCCGTCACGCAGGAGCGAACTGCTGGGTAAGGTTGCGATGGCGAGCGTGGAGCAGGCGAACGCGGCAGTCGCGTCCTGCCTCAAAGCGTTCGACGGCTGGCGCGACACGAGCGTGGAAAACCGCTCCGCCCTGCTCCGCCGGACCGCAGAGCAGTTCCGCAAGCGGCGGTTCGAGTTGTCCGCTTGGATCGTGTTCGAGAGCGGCAAGCCCTGGCGCGAGGCCGACGCGGACGTCGCCGAAGCCATCGACTTCTGCGAGTACTACGCACTCGATATGGAGAAACTGGGGGCGACGCAGCACCGCGACGTGCCCGGCGAGGACAACCGCTACTTCTACGAGCCGCGCGGGGTGTCCGTTGTCATCTCGCCCTGGAACTTCCCGCTCGCGATCCTCACCGGCATGGCGACCGCGGCGCTGGTCGCGGGCAACACCGTTGTCCTGAAGCCCGCAGAGCAGAGCGGCATCATCGGCGCCAAGCTCATGGAGTGCCTCATCGCGGCGGGCTTACCGCCGGGCGTCGCGAACTTCCTACCCGGCGACGGTGAGGAGATTGGGCCGACGCTCGTTCAGCACCCGGACGTCGCGCTGATCGCGTTCACCGGATCACTAAAAGTCGCTCTGCTCATCAACGAGCAGGCGGCGAAGACCCCGGGCGGGCAGAACTTCGTCAAGAAGGTCATCGCGGAGATGGGGGGCAAGAACGCGGTGATCGTGGACGCCGACGCGGACCTCGACGAAGCGGTGAAGGGCGTGGTCGATTCCGCGTTCGGGTTCGGCGGTCAAAAGTGTTCGGCCGGGTCCCGCGCGATCGTACTCGACGGCATCTACGACCAGTTCCTGCACCGCCTGGTAGAAGCCACGAGGTCGCTCGCGGTGAAAGCCGCCGACGACCCCGGTTGCTCGCTCGGCCCGGTGATCGACGCCGACGCCCGTTCGCGCGTCCTGAAGTTCATCGAGGCAGGCAAGAGAGAGGCGCGCCTCGCGTACCAGACCGACCTCGGCACGCTCATGGACCTGGGGCACTTCATCCCGCCCACAATCTTTAGCGACGTTCCCGAAAACGCAAGTATCGCGCAGGAAGAAATCTTCGGCCCGGT
>JBJSXS010000925.1:0-10144 GCA_046086545.1 Gemmata sp. | reverse complement strand
CCGCCAACCTGCGCAAGCGCCCGTGGCGGTACTGGAAGGTGCCGCTGCTGGCGTGGCGGCTGCGGCCGAAGTTCGCGCGCACCGGGCCCGTCCTAAAACACACAACAACGCTCTCGCAGTTGCCGCAGCTGAAGTGCTGGCCGCTGGACGGCGGGCCGTTCGTGACGCTGCCGCAGGTGTACACCGAGCACCCGGACTCGCCCGGCTGGATCAAGTCGAACCTCGGCATGTACCGCGTGCAACTCGCGGGCAACGCGTACGTCCCGGACCGCGAGGTGGGCCTGCACTACCAGATTCACCGCGGGGTCGGGGTGCACCACGCGGCGGCGGTGCGGCGCGGTGAGCGGTTGCGGGTCAACGTGGTCGTGGGCGGTCCCCCCGCGCTGGCGGTGGCCGCGGTGATGCCGCTGCCCGAAGGCCTGCCCGAACTCGCGTTCGCCGCGGCTCTCGGCGGGCGCCGGTTGAGGCTGGTTCGAGGAACAGACGCGCGCCTCGCGATGCCCGCTGAGGCCGACTTCGTCATCTCCGGGTGGATCGACCCGACGCGCACCAAGCCCGAGGGGCCGTTCGGCGACCACCTCGGGTACTACAGCCTCGCCCACGACTTCCCGGTGATGACGGTGGACGCCGTGTACCACCGCCCGGGCGCGATCTGGCCGTTCACGGTCGTCGGCCGGCCGCCCCAGGAAGACACCACGTTCGGCGAACTGATTCACGAACTGACGGGGCCGATCATCCCGACGGTGATCCCCGGCCTGCACGCGGTCCACGCGGTCGATGCGGCGGGCGTGCACCCGCTGCTGCTCGCGGTCGGCTCCGAGCGGTACGTCCCCTACGCCGGCACGCGGCGCCCGCAGGAACTGCTGACGCTCGCGAACGCGGTGATGGGGCAGGGGCAGTTGTCGCTGGCGAAGTACCTGCTCATCGTCGCGAAGGAAGACAACCCCGACCTCGACATCCACGACATCCCGGCCTTCTTGCGGCACCTGCTGGAGCGCTTCGACCCCGAAACCGACCTGCACTTCCAGACGCGAACGACCATCGACACGCTCGACTACTCCGCGGGGGCGGGCCTGAACAGCGGCAGCAAGCTCGTGCTCGCCGCCGCCGGGCCGAAGCGCCGCGACCTCGGCACCGCCGTGCCCGCGGGGCTGCGCCTGCCCGACGGCTTCGGCGACCCGCGCGTGGCCCTGCCCGGGGTGCTCGCGATACAGGGGCCGAAGTTCAGCGCGACGACCGCCGACGCGCACCCCGACATCGCCCAGTTGTGTGACTGGCTCCTCGCCCCTAACGCCTCACTCCTTGGTTTCCCTCTCGTTGTGGTTGTCGATGATTCCGACTTCGCGTCGCGCACTCTGAACAACTTCCTGTGGGCGGTGTTCACGCGGTCGGACCCGGCGGGCGACGTTCACGGGGCGGGGGCGCTCACGCGCCGCAAGCACTGGGGCTGTCGCGGGCCGGTGGTGATCGACGCGCGGCTCAAGCCGCACATGCCGCCGCCGCTGGAGGTGCCGTCGGCGGTGACCAAGAAGGTGGACGCCCTGTTCGCCCGCGGCGGCCCGCTCGCGAGCTGTGCCGGATAGTCGCGCCGGGCCGCACCGCGATCTTGCACTTCGGCAGCGCGGCTTGCAGCGCGGTGACGCTCGGGTGCGGGCACTCGGTCAGTTCGAGCTGCCGCAGCGCACCGAGAGCGCGACCGGTGTGGTGATGTGCGCGCAGCCGCGCTGGAACAGTTGCCGCAGCCCGGGGAAGCGCTCCAGATGCAGGAGGGCCGCGTCGGGCACCCCGGCGCAGTAGGAGAGGTTCAGGTAGAACAGCGTCTTCGGGTCACGCAGCGCCGAGATGCCGTCCACATCCTCCTCGGTCGCGGCCGAGTTGATCGAGAACCGGTACACCTCCCCCCGGGCGACGCCCACCGCCTCGGGCGTCGCGCCATGACCTGCCAGATGGAACTGGCTGTTGCCGCGCGCGAGTACCAGTGGCCCTTCGCTTCGAGTTCGATGGTCTGGGGGGACGTAGCTCACCGCGGCCGACTCGATCAGCGGGTGGAGCGGCTCGGCCGCGTCACTCGCCTCGTCGTCGGGCGCTGGCCGCGACCGACTTGCGTCACATCAGCGCGTCCGGCTTCTGCTCCCACTCGCTCGCGCCCCTCGGTCGGCGGTCCGGGTCGAGTTCCACGCCGCGAGACAAGTGAAGGCAACTCGGCGGGGAGCTTCAGCGCACGCAGCTCGGTGGCGGCGACCTCCGGGTCGGACCCGCGGCTCGCGGCCACCGTAGCCACCCGCCGATGCCGAAGTCGGTGAAGTGCGGTGCCGTGCGACATGAGCACGTTTTGCGGCTTCAGGTCACGCTGCACCAGCGGCGGGTCGAACCGGCGGAACGTGCCCAGCGCCCCGGCGGGCGCGTGCAGCACCTTCACCGCACGCCCGAGCCGGCGCGGGGGCGGCAGCTCGCGCCACCCCTCGACCGCCTCCGCGAGCGCGCCGCCCTCCACCTGCTCGTACATAAGCCAGGGAATCGAGCCGGACAGGTTGCGCTCCAGCAGCGGCACGATGTTCGGGCGGCTGCCGCCGTACCGCATGACGCGGGCGACCGCCGCGCGCTCGTGCGTGACCAGGGTGTGCCGGGCGAGCCACACCTCGCCGAACCCACCGCCCCCGAGCTTCCGCTCCCGGACTCACTTTCGAGATTGGGCAGCCGGTCCCCGGGCGCGAACGCCGGGACCGGCGTGTGCCGCGCGGCGCCCGGGGCGACTGCGCGCGGGTGCCGTCGGTGCAGGTGTCGTTCATGCGGGGCCGCCGAAGTGAGGGCGCGCCAGCCGGCGCGGGTGATAGGGCTACCGCTCGACTTTGCACTTCGGCAGCGCGGCCTTCAGCTTTGCGACGCCGGCGTCCGTGAGCCGCGGGCAGTTACACAGGCTCAGGTGCCGCAGGTGGGCGAGTTTCGTCAGGCGCGCCAGCCCGGCGTCGGTGATCTGCTCGCACCACGTCAGGTCCAGGTGCGTCAGGCGGGCGAACCCGCGCACGTGGGCGAGTCCCGCGTCGGTCACCTCGCCGCACCCCATCAGGTCGAGGTGCCGCAGCGCGGTCAGGGGCTTGAGGCGCGCGAGGCCGGTGTCGGTTATCACGGCGCACCAGCGGAGCGTGAGGTGCTCCAGGGCGGTGAGCGCGGCGAGTAGGGCCAGCCCCGCGTCCGTAACCTTCTTGCACCCGGTGAGCTCAAGCCCCTGAAGCTGACCCAGGTCCTTCAGGTGGGCGAGGCCCGCGTCGGTCAGTTGGGCGCACCACGACAGGTTCAGGTGCCGCACCGGTGCGCGGGCCGGGAGCGCGAGCGCGCCGGCGAGGTCCGCGTCGGCGACGGTTTCCTTCAGGCGCAGGCAGTACACCAGGTTGGGCACGAGGCTGACGGGCCCGGGCAGCTTCGCGACCTCGGCCCAGTCCGCGTTCGGCGCATCGGCCGGGCGCGCGAGCACCGTGCCGGGCACCGCGAGGGCGACCGTCGCGGCCCCGGGCGCGACCGGCTCAGGGGGCGCGGCCGGTGTCGCCTCCGGCGCGGGTGTCTGAAGGGCGACCGCGTGCGACACGGTCGGCGGCGAGACGGCTTGCGCCGTGTCCGCGTCGAGGGCCCGGATCTCGACGCCGCCGGTCTGGTCGCCCTTCCGTGGCACCCAGGTGCGGAGCGTGGCCTCCCACTCGCGCGCGTCCTTCGGGCGCCGCGCGGGGTCCATAGCGGCGCTGCGCACGATGAGCGATACGAACTCCTTGGGCGCCTGAAGGCCGTGCAGTATGTCGGCCGCGTCCGGGCCCGGGGTGGCGTTCAGGTCGGCCAGCGCCAGCTGGTACGCCATGATGCCCAGCGCGTACACGTCGTCCCGGGGGTCCGGCGGGCTGCCGAACATCTGCTCCGGGCTGGCGTACCGGTGCGTGCCCATCGACTTGAGCATGGTGGGCAGTTGGACCGACAAATCGCGCGGGGGGCCCGGCGCCTCGGTGTCGCGGCCCCGGGCCGCCGCGCCGCTGATGCCGAAGTCGGTGACCCGGGGCAGCCCGCGGGCCATCAGCACGTTGGCCGGCTTGAGGTCGCGGTGGACGATGGGCGGGTCGAGCCGGTGGACCCGCTTGAGCGCGCGGGCGATGCCGTACAGGGCGACCACCGCGCGGAACAGGCGCCGGGACACCGGCAGCTCGCGCCACCCCTCGACCGCGTCGACCAGGGTGCCGCCCTCGACGTACTGGTACATGAGCCACGGCACCTCGCCGCTCAGGTCGTAGTCGAGCAGCGGGACGATGTGCGGGTGGTCCCCGGCGTACCGCATGACGCGGACGATCACCTTCTTCTCGTGCGCCACCAGTTGCACCCGGGCGTCCGGGTGGGTGCAGAACTTGACCGCGCTCAGCTCGTCCTTCCACTCGTGCCGGGCCTTCCACACCTCGCCGAACCCGCCGCGGCCCAGCTCCTGCACCAGCGTCCAGGAGGGGCGGAACGGCACCGCCTGCCCGGGCGCGAAGCGGGACGCGGGCACGACGGGGTCGCCGCGCCGCACCTGGGTGTGCGGGTCGAGTGCGTCGGACGCGAGAGGGTCGGTCGGCTCGCTCATAGAGGCGCGAATCGGGATGTCGTGTCAACATATTCGCCGGCGACCGGATTGGAACCGCGCGTTGCGGGAAGTGAGGCGCTTCGCCCGGTGCCCTCTTCAGTGCGCGATCTGGAACCACTCGGTGCCGCTCGCCTCGTACCTCGTGTAGGTGTCGTCGGGGTCCGGCGGGGGCGCGTCCACCCCGGCCGCGTTCAGCGCTTCCGCCACCGCTTCGGCCGCGTCTTCCTCCACGATGTACTGTCGCGACACCCGCCCGCCCGTCGCGCCGAACGCCGCGGACTCGGCGTACACCGCGTCGTACAGGGCCGGTTTCGTACGGATCAGGTGGCTCCAGAATGCCGTTAAACGTGCCTTGAACCCCCCCTCGGTCTCGCCGGCCGCGGCCAGCACGGTCAGGCACAGGTACTCGCTCATCCACATCGCTCCGTGTCCGGCGGGCGCCCGGGTTCAGGCTTTCTATCGCTCCCACCTTGCATCTCGCGCCACTTCGGGCGAGAATCAATCATACCTGCCAGGCGACACGCCCGCGCGAACGTCCCGCCGACCACGCCCGAGAGGGTTTCTTCCCATGCCAAAGCCCATTCGACTCTGGGCCGCTTTGCTCGCCGCCTTCGCGGCCCACGCCGCTGCTCCCCGCGCGGCGGCGGCCGAGGCGAACCCCGCCGACGTCAAGGCGGTCGCCGTTTACCCAACGAAGGTGTCGCTCGTCGGCGGCGACGACGCGGTGCAGCTCATCGTCACCGGCACGCTCGGCGACGGGCGCCTCGTCGACCTCACGCCCGACGCGAAGTACACCGTCGCCGACGGCAAGACGGGCGCGGCCCTGTCCGGCGGGCGCGTCGTGCCGCGGGCGAACGGCACGTCCGAGATCGTGGTCGCGTTCGGCAACCAGTCCGCCCGGGTGCCGTTGGGCGTGACGAGCGTGGGCGAGAACCTGCCGCTGAACTTCACCAATCAGGTGGTGCCGGTGTTCACCAAACTCGGGTGCAACAGCGGCGGCTGTCACGGTAAGCTCGCCGGGCAGAACGGGTTCCGGCTGTCGCTCTTGGGGTTCGAGCCCGACCTGGACTTCATGACCCTCGTCAAGGAGGGCCGCGGGCGCCGCCTGTTCCCGGCGAATCCGGACGCGAGCCTCTTCCTGACCAAGGCCACCGGCCGCGCGCCGCACGGCGGCGGCAAGAAGATGGACCCCGACAGCGACGAGTACAAGCTGGTGCGCCGGTGGATCGCCGCCGGGACGCCGTGGGGCGCGGAGAAGGACCCGACCGTCACGAAGATCAGCGTTTACCCCGAGCACCGCGTGCTGGAGCGCAACAGCAAGCAGCAGTTCGCGGTGTACGCCCACTACACCGACGGGAAGGTCGAAGACATCACCCGCCGGGCGCAGTACGAGAGCAACGACACCGAGATCGCGACCGTCGAGGAGCGCGGGCTGGTTCACACCCTCGGTCTGAGCGGCGAGGCCGCGATCATGGCCCGGTATCAGGGCATGGTCGCGGTGTTCCGCGCCACCGTGCCGCTCGGGGCCAAGACCCCGGCGTGGACGTTCGCCGAGAAAACCGTCGTCGACAGGTTCACTTCGAAGAAGTGGAAGGAACTCGGCCTTGTGCCGTCCGAGTTGTGCACCGACGAGCAGTTCATCCGCCGCGTGTCGCTCGACATCACCGGCACCCTGCCGACGCCCAAGCAGGTGACCGACTTCCTCGCCGACACCGACGCGGCCAAGCGCGACAAGCTCGTTGACAAGCTGCTCGACGCGCCGGAGTACGCGTACTACTTCGCGAACAAGTGGGCCGACATCCTGCGCGTGAAGCGGCGGCAGCAGGCGGACCGCGCCGCGGGCACGTTCGCGTTCCACGAGTGGATCCGCGCCCAGGTCGCCGCGGACACCCCGTACAGCGACTTCGCCCGCGGCATCATCGCGGCCAGCGGCGACGAGCGGAAGTCCCCGCCGACCGTCTGGTACAAGGAGATCGACAAGCCCGAGCAGTTCGTGGACGACATCAGCCAGGTGTTCCTCGGCCAGCGGCTCGCGTGCGCGAACTGCCACCACCACCCGTACGAGAAGTGGTCGCAGGACGACTACTGGGGCCTCGCCGCGTTCTACGCCCGCGTCGGGCGCAAGGAGGTGCGGCTGCCGAACACGAACCCGAACGCGCAGGACAACCGCGTCCAGACCGTCTTCATCCGCACCATCGGCAACGTGACCAACAAGCGCACGCAGAAGACCGCCGAGCCGAAGCCGCTCGACGCGGACCCGATGACGGTGAGCGCCGACGACGACCCGCGGCAGAAGCTCGTGGACTGGATGGTGGACGCCAAGAACCCGTTCTTCGCGAAGACGGTGGCGAACCGGTACTGGGCGCACTTCTTCGGCCGCGGCATCGTGGACCCGCTCGACGACATGCGCATCACCAACCCGCCGTCCAACCCCGAACTGCTCGACGCGCTGGCGAAGAGTCTGGTGGACAGCAAGTACAGCCTGAAGGAACTCGTCCGGACCATCTGCAAGAGCCGGACGTACCAGCTGTCGAGCGCGCCGAACGAGTTCAACAAGCACGACAAGCAGACCTACGCGCGGTACTACCCCAAGCGCCTGCAGGCGGAAGTGCTGCTCGACGCGCTGTGCCAGGTGACCGACAGCCCGTCGAAGTTCAACGGGCTGCCCGCGGACAAGAACGCGCCGAACCGCGCGATCATGCTCCCGGACGAGTCGTTCCAGTCGTACTTCCTTGACGTGAACGGGCGCCCGCAGCGCATCAGCGCGTGCGAGTGCGAGCGCGTCAGCGAGGCGAACCTCGCGGCCGTGCTGCACATGCTCAACAGCGACGAGGTGCAGGGCAAGATCGCCCGCGCCGGCGGCCGCGCCGACGCCCTGGCGAAGCCCGACGACAAGAGCACCGAGGAAGAGAAGGTGACGGAACTCTTCCTGTGGGTGTTCTCGCGCAAGCCGACGAAGGACGACCTCGGGGCGGCGGTCGAGCACATCAAGAAGCTCGAAACGAAGGGCGCCGCGGCCGGCAAGAAGACCGCCTACGAGAACATCCTCTGGGCGCTGGTGAACACGAAGGAGTTCTGGTTCAACCAGTGACCCCCGACCCGCGGGCGAACACCATCAACTCAGGGCCGCCGGGATCAGATCGTCCCGGCGGCCCGGTTGCGTTCCCGGGTGACCGCTTTACCCCGTTGACACGACCGTTCAACCATACAATAGTTATACGCGTTTTCGTTACGGCTCTGTTTCGTCCTCGAGGCTCTCCCAATGCCCTCCCCTCTCCGAACGCGGCAGGCGTTTACGCTCATCGAGTTGCTGGTGGTGATCGCCATCATCGCCATCCTCATCGGGCTCCTCCTGCCGGCCGTGCAGAAGGTGCGCGAGGCCGCCAGCCGGATGAAGTGCCAGAACAACCTCAAGCAACTGGGCGTCGCGCTGCACAACTACCACGACGCGACGGGCACGTTCCCGGCCGGCGGTACGCAGTCCCCGGCCGGCGGCTACGGGCACTCGTGGTGGGTGATGGTGCTCCCGTACATCGAGCAGGATAACATGTTCCGCCAGCTCGACCTGAAGGGAGCCACCAGCATTCACACCGGTCTCGTGTACAGCGGCATGAACCAGGCCAACGGCACCATTCTGGCCGCGAAGGGGCAGCCGATGCTGTTCTGCCCGTCGTCACCGCTCCCGCGGTTCGTTCTGGTCGGTTCCATCGCCGGCACCCCCGACGGGGTCGCCTCGCCGACGTACACCGGTGTCGCCGGGGCCGTCGACCACCGCACCGCGCTGAACCGCGACGGCGAGACGTACGCGCACTACGGCATCGGCATCACCTCGCGCGGCGGGATGCTCGCCTCTCACGAGTCCCACAAGCTGATCGAAGCGACCGACGGCACCTCGAACACGATGGCCGTCGTCGAGCAGAGCGACTTTTGCCGGAACAGCGCGAAGGCCGCCGTCGATTGCCGCAGCGACTTCGGCCACAGCATGTCGATGGGGCCGGGGCCGGCCGCCGAGAACCGGCACTGGAACGTCACCAGCGTCCGCTACGCGGTCAACAACAAGACGTGGGAGAACAAGGGGGTCGGCGAGACGTACTACGGGCAGAACCGGCCCATCCAGTCGGCTCACAGCGGCGGCGCCAACATCCTACTGGCGGACGGTTCGGTGCGCCTGATCAACGACGCCATCCCGCTTCAGACCCTGTTCAACCTCGCCAACCGCGATGACGGAAACGTGCTCGGCGCCTACTAACCGCTGCTGCGTCCCCCTCTCCTTCGTGCCGGTGCTCACATGCGTCACCCCCGGGTCGCGTTCGGCGCTCTTCTGCTCGCGCTCCTTGCGGTCACCGGCTGTAAGGAGCGCGAGCCGGCGCGCGGCGTCGTGAAGGGGCGCGTGACCCTCGGCGACAGGCCCGTCACCGGTGCCACCGTGTTCTTCGAGAACGCGCAGGCCGGGGTCGGCATGAACGCCCCGCTCGACGCCGACGGCAACTACGAGGTGAAGAGCTACCGGGGGGCCGGCCTTTACCCGGGCGTGTACCAGGTCGCCGTCGTCCCGGGCGCGATCATGGAGCCGGGGGAAGAGTTGCCACTGGCCGACAAGGCGAAGTTCGCCCGCCCGAAGCCGGCAATCACGATCCCCGAGCGGTACCACAAGACCGCGACCAGCGAGCTGTCGGTCGAAGTGAAAGAGGGCGCCAACCCGCCGTTCGACTTCAAACTCGCCCCGTGAGGGCGCTTTCCGAGGGATTAGAGATGCGTGTTCGGCAGTCCGCACCGCTCGCCGTGAGCCTGTGCGCCGCGCTCGGCACCCTCGTGGGCGCCGCGGACTGGCCCGGGTGGCGCGGGCCCACCGGGCTCGGGCACACCGACGACAAGACGTTGCCCCTCACCTGGAACGGCAGGACCGGCGAGAACGTGCTCTGGAAGGCGGAACTGCCGCCGCAAGGAAAGGGCGATGCGAAGAACGGCGTGGACGAGAACCAGTCCAGCCCCGTCGTGCGCCGCGGGAAGGTGTTCGTCACGGTGAGCTACTGGGACGGGAAGAAAGACCCGGCCAAGCACCCCGAGCACCACGTTGTCGCGTTCGACGTGGCCGCCGGCAAGTTACTTTGGGACACGAAGGTCGAGCCAGGGCCGTGGCTGTTCGGCGACCTGCGCGGGGGCTACACCGCGCCCACGCCCGCCGCCGACGACGACCGCGTGTACGTCGCGTTCGGGTCGGCGGTCGTCGCGGCCCTGGGGCACGACGGCAAGCCGGTCTGGCGCAAGGAGGTGAAGCCGTTCAAGTTCGACGTCGCGCTCGCGGCCAGCCCGGTGCTGGTGGGCGACACGGTGCTGTTGCAGTGCGATCAGGTCGATAAGCAGTCGCGCCTGGTGGCGTTCGACAAGAGGACCGGCGACGTCAGGTGGGTGCAGCTGCGGCCCGCGCACGGGTTCGCGCACAGCACACCCGTGCTCGCGGACGTCGGCGGGAAGAAGCAGCTGCTCGTCGCCGCGAGCAACGCGCTGCAGGGGTTGGACCCCGACACCGGCAAGGTGATCTGGACG
>JBJSXS010000924.1:0-2212 GCA_046086545.1 Gemmata sp. | reverse complement strand
CCCATGTCGCGGTGCGTGAGCTTGTACCACGCCTTTGCGAACGCCGCGTCGAACTCCTTCGGGTTCTCGTGGAACCGCTTCGCGATCTTGGCGTACGCAGGGTCCATCCTGAGCGCGAGGTCGGTGGTAAACATCATCGGGGCGTGGCGCCTCTTGGGGTCGTGCGCGTCGGGAAAGGCGACTTTCGCCTTCTCGTCGGTCGGGGCCCACTGGTGAGCCCCGCCCGGGCCCTTGATCAACTTCCATTCGTACTTGAAGAGGTTGTCGAAGTACTCATACGACCACTTCGCCGGGGTCGAGGTCCATGCGCCTTCGAGGCCGCTGGTGACGGTGTCCGCACCCTTCCCCGTTCTGAACAGTTGCTTCCAGCCGAGCCCCTGCTGTTCGATCCCAGCGCGCTCCGGTTCGGGGCCGACGTGCTTCTCGGGGTTGGTCGCGCCGTGCGCCTTGCCGAGCGTGTGCCCGCCGGCGATCAGTGCGACCGTCTCCTCGTCGTTCATCGCCATGCGGCCGAACGTGGTGCGAATGTCCTTCGCCGCCGCGAGCGGTTCCGGCTTGCCGTTCGGCCCCTCCGGGTTCACGTAGATCAGGCCCATCTGGGTCGCACCGAGCGGTTGTTCGAGCTTGCGGTCTCCGCTGTGCCGCTTGTCGTCGAGCCACCTGGTTTCCGGCCCCCAGTAGATGTCCGCGTCCGGCTCCCAGGTGTCCACGCGCCCGCCGGCGAACCCGAACGTCTTGAACCCTGCGGATTCAAGCGCGCAGTTGCCGGCGAGGATCATCAGGTCCGCCCACGAGATCTTCTGGCCGTACTTCTGCTTGATCGGCCACAGCAGGCGACGGGCCTTGTCGAGGTTCGTGTTGTCGGGCCAACTGCCGACCGGCGCGAGCCGGATGATACCGGACGCGGCGCCCCCGCGGCCGTCTGTGATGCGGTAAGTGCCCGCGCTGTGCCACGCGAGCCGGATGAAAAGCCCGGCGTAACTGCCGTAGTCGGCCGGCCACCAGTCCTGCGAGGTGGTGATGACCTTCATGATGTCTTTCTTTATCGCCGCGAGGTCGAGTTTCTTGAACTCCTCGGGGTAGTCGAACCCCTCGCCCAGGGGACTGCCCTTCGCAGAGTGCTTGTGCAGCACGTCCAGGTTCAACTGGTTCGGCCACCACTCTTTGGTGCCGTATGGGAACGGCCCGCCGACGGGCTTATCCGACGTGGCGACCGGCGGTTGCTCGGCCCCCGTCATTGCGCCGCCGAACAGCGGACACTTGGAGACAGATGAAACGACCGGTTTGGGGTCCGGAGCAGGCGGGTTGGCTGCAAACACAAGCGCGCCGACACACGCCACTGTACAAATCGCCAGAAAGCCGATGAGGGGAGTCGGTCTGGGCATCGAGAACCTCCGGTTGAGGAGCGAAATTGCATGCGCAACGCGTACCGACGCTCGGGCCGCGTCCTCGGGTCACCACGGGCCGCAAACGGTGTCAGAAGCCGGAAGCGTAGTTTCGCAATCACAATGTACCGGGCCTTCATGACAGGATAATGCCAGTCGCCCAAGCTGATCCATAGGCACGGTCTATCTTGTTGAAAGCGTGGTGTGGCCGAGTCAGGTCAACTACTGAGCGGTGCAAGCATTGCGTTGCGTCGTTTTCACGACACGGAACGCACACTACGCACATCGCAGCAGATACGTCACATCTGTACACTTATTCCATCACCACTCATTTTGGAGAGAAGCATGCCTACTCAACCTCTGGTGCCGCGCGACCCGACGGTCGTCGCACTGACCGACGCGCTGGCCGCGCCGTTCGAGCCGCGGGAGGTGAAATTCAAACCGCAGGCGGTCAAGAACAATCGCTGCCTCGCGATGGCGTATATCGACGCGCGCCTCGTGCAGGAGCGCCTCGATGACGTGCTGGGCGCGGAGAACTGGGAGGACATCTACAAGCAACTGCCCGATGGGTCCGTGATGTGCAAACTGCGGATCAAACTCGGCGACCGGTGGATCACCAAGATGGACGTCGGCTCGCCGAGCGAACAGCCGGACCAGGGCGACCGGCTCAAAGCGGCCGTCAGCGACGCGCTCAAGCGCGCCGCGGTCAAGTACGGAATCGGTCGCTACCTGTACCGGCTCGCGGCTCAGTGGGTCGATTACGACCCGGTGAAGAAACAGATCGTGCAGGCGCCGCAGTTGCCCACGTTCGCGCAGCCAAAGAGGCC
>JBJSXS010000923.1:0-8665 GCA_046086545.1 Gemmata sp. | reverse complement strand
TCGACCTTCCGCTTGGCGGCGGTCCCGTTCTTCTTTTGGCCGTGCGGGTACACCACCGCGTCTTCAAGCAGTTTGCCGGTTTCATCCAGCGCCGCGAGCTTGCATCCGGTGCGGATCCCTGGATCGACGGCCAGCACCTTCTTGCCGCGCAGCGGCGGTTGCAGGAGCAGCGAGCGCAAGTTCTTGGCGAACACCGCTACCGCGTGCTCGTGAGCCCGGTCGGTCAGCTCGCGCCGCAGTTCGCGGTCGAGGCTGGGCCGGATCAGCCGCTCAAGAGCGTCCTTCGCGACTTCTAGCAGCAGCCCGCGGTGCGGGTGGTCGGCGAGGTTCAGGTGATACGTGGTAATCTCCAGCCCCATACCGGGGTCGGTGTCGATGCGCACCTTTAGCACACCGGCTTTCTCACCGCGGTTGATCGCGAGGACGCGGTGCGGCGGGATGTCCTTCAACGGCTCGCGGAAGTCGAAGTACGGTTCGTACTCCTTCCCCTTACCTTCGGCCGCGCTCTCGGCCCGGTACGAAACGAACGCGCCGGTGTCCCATGTGAACGCACGCAGCGGGCCGCGCACCTCGGCGTCGTCGGCCACCATCTCCGCGAGGATGTTGCGGACGCCGGCCATCACGTCGTCGGTGTTCAGCAGCCACTTGTCGGGATCGACCAGCCCCTGCACCACCTCCGATAGGTTATCGACCGCAGGGTCGCGGCGGTAAATCGCCTCGGACACCGGAGCGAGTCCCTTCTCGCGGGCCTCGGTCGCGGCCGACTTCTTCTTGGGCTTGAAGGGCAGGTACAGGTCTTCGAGGCGCTTCGGGCTTTCGGCCGCCAAGATCGCCTGCACCAGATGGTCGTTCAGCCGGCCCTGAAACGCGATGCTCTTGAGGACGGTGCGCTTGCGGTCGGTGAGGGCGCGTAGGCTGGCGACACGTCCCTGAATCCGCCGGATGACCTCTTCGTTCAAGCCGCCGGTACGCTCCTTGCGGTAGCGCGTGATGAACGGCACAGTGTTGTCATCGTCGAGCAGCAGAACGACCGCTTCGACCTGCGCCTTGCGAATCTGCAGGTCTTGCGCGATGCGTGACAGGTCATGGGGCTGCGGGGCTGGCGGCACATCGGGAACCGGCTGCGACGGCTCGCGCGGCTTCGCTTGCGGCTTCGCCGGCGTACGCTCCGCCTTCGCAGCCTCGACCGCCTCCGGCGCCGCACCTTCGGGCACCGGCGGCTCGGGCGGTAGCGTGTTCGGCGCGTCGCTGGTCGCGGGGCTCGGGTCCGAAGGCGGGTTGGTCGGGTCGGACGGGTTCATCGGTACGGCGTCCTGGTGACGGCGGGGTGGCTCCGGCGGCCGGAGTCGAGACGGTCGAACGGCCCAGCAAGGTTCGCGTGCCCAAGCGCAAGTGGCCCGCGCCAAAAAAAGGCATTAGAAGGCAATTTACGGCTGATAAGGGCCGCGTCAAGGAAATGAGGGACACACCAAAAGCCACACTCGCGACTCAGTGTCCGAACATTATTGCTCTGTTCGCACGCATTCAGCCCGAGTTCTCTTTACCGATTCAGCGACGCGCTCTGCATGAAGCTCGCATTCTCATTCGGCAGATCGTTAGAGTGAAAATGGACCCAGTTCGCAGCCAGGATCGCGTTAATAGATCTGTTTTGTGTAGTGCGCACGGGTCGCATGTCGGCTGTCCGGCCTGTGCCGCTGTAAGTGCCGGCCAAACCGGGTTTTATCAAGTCTGCCCAAGCTTTGCTTAATGATGCACTGCTTGGCCAGTACACTCAGTTCCTCAACACAAGAAATCTTGGGCAGCTAATCCTGGCAACCGCAAGTGCGCGGACACAGTAGCAAGAGGCACAACCTGAAGAGCCGGCGACTGAACTTGCACCCTGCAAGTCTGGCTGCGCGCTTCAGGATCAGACGCTTCCCAGGAGTTCTGCGAGGATGTTGTTCTTCGGATAGCTGTGGCCGAGGTGCTGTCGAAAGCCTTCAGCGTAAGGCACGTTTGCGGGCTTGCCCTGCTCGGCGGCCCAGTCGCGCATCGAGTCCACTAGGTTATCGACCCCGTGGTGCTTCCGCAGCCATGCTCGCTGGCTCTCGTGGCAATCGAGCATCTTGGCCTTGTCCGCGATTACGGGCGAGATGTCGATGCGGAACCCGGGCTTAATCTGCTGGCCGAACGCGTCGTTGCCCTCGAGCGGGTCGCAGTAGAACAGCGCCGGGATGTGCTCCAGCGGCGGGTGCAGGTGGCGCCCGTGCAGGAAGTTCGGGATGGGGGCAGCGAAGGTCGCGGCGCGAACGAGCTTGCTAGTCTGCTCGTGGTCGAGGTGGTAGTCGTCCGGGCTGTGCGTGAACACCGCGCCGGCGCCCACTGCATTGATAAGGCGCACCACCTTCTCGAGAGCGCTTTCGTTGTAAATCACGCGCAGGTCACGCTCTTCTAGGCAGTGGTACGTCGCGCCGATGGCCGCGGCTGCGGCCTTCCCTTCGCCGCGGCGGATGCGAGCGATCTCGTCGGGCGTGTGTTCCGCGGACCCGCAGTCACCGGGCGTCATCGTCGCAACGTGGATCGTCCAGCCGTGCTCTTTCTTCAAGCGGACGAGCGTACCCGCGCAGAGGAACTCCGCGTCGTCGGGGTGTGCGAGTACGGCGAGGGCGGTGCGGTTCATGTTCGCTCGAGTGAGTACGAGGAAAGGTCAGCGGGGGCGTCAGCCCCGAACCAGCGGCAACCCGGACGCGCGATCACGGCGCGCTGCGGGCCGGTTCCGGGGCGGGCATTGCTGGAGTCGCGGTCGCGTCCTGCGCCTGGGGTTGGTTCTTGGCACGCACGTTCAGCCGCACCCGGACCTGCTCCTTCAGCCCCTCGTTCACCCACGCGAGGCGGTCCGGGGCGAGCGAGCCGACAAACGGCGACGAGAAGTCCGCGTCGGACACGTTCTCGACCACCCACCACTTGATCTCTTCGCGGGCGGCCGCCGGCCACACGCGGTCGGGCGGGAGGTCGGGCATCTGCGCCCGCGGACCGACGAACGGGACCAGGGACCGCCACTGCCGGAACTCGTCCTCCGGAAACGGCGCGACCAGGCGGCGGAACGGGATCATGTCAGCCCCGGCGCGGAACTCCGCGTTGGCCCGCTCCCGCACCCGTTGATCGACCTGAACCAGCAATCGCTGGTAAGCGAGTTCGTACTCGAACGTCTCCTCCTCGGTCCGTTCGGACCGCTCCGGCCGGTGGAAGTCCTTGTTGGCGATCAGAACCTGTTTCCACAGGTCGAGGCCCTCCTTGTAGAGCCGTACCGCCTCCTCGGTGCGCCCGACCTTACGCGCCTGGTCCGCCTTCCACAAGGTCTTTCGGGCGAGCATGGTGCGGGGCTGCGCCTCGGCCTGTGCGGCCGCGACGAAGTACGCGAAGTTGGTGACGCTGCGGTTCGAGCCGTAGTACTCCAGCCCGAGCTTGGCGAGAAACCGCTCGCGCAACTCCGGGTCGGCCAGTTGCTCCGCGGTCGGTTCGGCCGGGATCGTGTTGGGGTCACCGCGGCGCTTCTCCAGGGCCTCTCGCCGGCCCTGGGGGAACGACAGGCCGTAGTCGTTGCCGTGCCGCGTCCACATGTCGGCCGCGCGGCGCCACTCGTCCAGCGACCAGTCGCGCCCGGCCCCGACCACCAAATCCCTTGCGCGCGTGGGCCGATCCGGGTCGTCCGGGAACCACCACTTCTTCGGCTCGTCCCGCGGGTCGTCGATGCGCCAGCCCTCGCCGTCGAACCACCCCTCCTTCTGCTCCAGGTCGGCCTGATACGTCTGCGCGCGGGGCGCGCCCTGGCGGAAGATGATCATCATCGGCAGGCGCGGGACGCGGTGCTTCGACGGGTCGTGCCCGAACTGGCCGGGCGGGGGCGTCGGCCCCGGAACCGCCAGCCCCTGCGCGTCGCGGTACGGCGGCGGGAGCAGCACCAGCGAGTGGCTGTACCACGCGCGGGCCGCCTTAAACGCCGAGAAGTACCCGACCTTCGGGGCCTTGTCGTCCGGCGTGGGCACCGTCGGGTCGGCCTCGTCCGGCCCCTCGTTGAACTGCGGCGGCAGCGCCGGGAACTGGTTCTCCGGCTCCGCGAGGTCGTCGGTCGGCTGGTTCAGGTAGTTGGCCCGGTACCGCGACGGCACCTCCCAGTTGGTCCGCAGGAACTCGACCACCTCCTGCGGGCTCGAGCGGCGCAACTTCTCCTTGGCCCGCTTGTCGATGTACAGTTGCTCCTCGCCGCGGAGCCGCCGCACCAGGTGCGGGTGGCGCGCGCAGAAGTCCTCGAACGCCTTCTGGTTGAACCTGCCCGTCTCCAGGTCGTTGAACTGCTTCGGGTCGCGCTTGCTCGGCGGGATGCAGCTCAGGTCGTACAGGCACCGCAGCACCTCGACCTGGTCCGACACGCCGAACTTGTTCTGGTAGTAGAACGCGATCTGGTACCGCATGTCCGGCGAGCGCTTGTTGCGCCGCTCGCCCTCGGCCAGCAGTTGGATGCCGCGGACGATGTAGAAGTACATGTCGCCCGACCCGTGCATCTCGACCGACACGTTGTAAGCGATGTTCCAGCTCTGGAAGATCCACGGCGTGATGAAGTTCGGCTGCAGCTTGGTGACCATCTTCACGCGAGTCTCGAACTCGTGGAAGTCGTTCCGCTTCTGCTTGTCGATGGCCGACAGCCACAGCGCGGTGACGGCCAGCCCGCGGCTCCCGGTGAGGGTCAGTCGCAGCGCGCTGCCGGTGATCTCGGCCTCGCCCTCGCGCTCGTCCAGCTCCCACACCTCCAGGTTTCGCGCCTGGCTCTGGATAGTGTGGTTGGCCGCCCACCGGAACGGGGCCGCGCCCGGCGCGGCCGAGGTGCCCAGCGGCACCGGGATCGCGCCGCGCACGAACATGCTCACCGTGAACAGCACGAGGATCGCGCCCAGGTAGCTCGCCTTACGGATCGCCGCGGCTCGTTGCAGGGGGTTCATGGCTCGGGGTTCTCAGTACTCGGTGGTCCGTTGTGTGTGGGTAAACCAGCCGTCCGCTCATCGCCGTCGGTCAACCCTCTACCCTCTGCGAACCGAAAACTGACCCCGGGCGAGCGACAATCCCTAGGCCGCCACCTCGCGGGACTTCATCAGATAGTACGCCAGGATCGCCCACGGGAGCAGATATCCGAACGTGACCAGCACGTTCACCAGCAGGTAGTCCGAGTTCACGTTGAACCCTTCGGACACGAACTGGCCCCAACTGAACGAGTCCACGTCCGGGATCACGTTCTGGAACCGGCGGTAGAACCACGCCGCGATCTTGTCGCCGAACATCAGCGTGCGGGCGTACGCGGTATCGCCCACGGGCACCGTCGGTTGCTCGGCCTTGACGATCTGCGACATGCTCTGGAACGGGCCGCCGATGTTGCGGCCGGTCGCGAGGTCCTGCAGGTGGTCTGTGAAGAACCCGGTCACGTAGATGCCCGCGGTGACCAGGAACGCCAGGATGCCGCTCAGGTACGTGCTGCACGCGACCGCGACCCCGATCACCAGGCACAGCCGGCACCACAGCCCGATCATGCCCTTGAAGAAGTTCACCTCGTAGGGCAACTCCCGCTGGAGCATGTACAGGTCCGGTTCGGCCATGCCGAGCATCTGCCCTTCGCTCTCGCACTTCACCTGAATGGTGAGGCGCGGAAGCGGCTGGCCCTTTTCGTCCTTGCCCGGGGCGCCCCTGATCGCGTTGCGGAACAGCCCGGCCGGCAGTTCGACGCCCATGACTGTGTAGTCAAGCACCTGCTTGCCGCGGTACTCGTAGAACCCGAACTCCTCGGCCAGTTCGTTCACCTTTTCCCACGCCGGCTCGCCGGGGCGGGCGTTGTCGATCAGGAACCCTTGGTCGCGGTAGGTCTGGGCCCGCGCCAGGTACTGCTCCCGCTTGCCGGCGTCCACCCAGGGCCACTCCGGAATCTGCTGCAGGGTGGGCTGCTGGAGCGGGGTGTTGTGGGTGAACACGGTGAAGTTCACCATCACGCCCTTGTCCTGCTCGCCCTTGGTCATGCGGAAGATGTCGAAGGTGAACTCCAGCGGCACCTTGTCCCCCGTGGGGCGTTCGAGCTCGCCGGGGATCGCTGAGAACTTCCAGATGGCCCGCTGGGGCGACTTCTCGTGCCCGGCGATGTACCGGCGGTAGTCGAACTCGCGCCCGACGTTGGTGCCCTCGAACTCCTTCTTCTCCTGCCGCTCCTCGGCCCGAATGCTCTTGAACTCCAGCTTCCCGCGCAGCGGGACACGGGCCTTGTAGGTCTCCTCGCGGGCCTTGGGAGAAATGGTCGTGTTGCTGATCAGTGCCACGCTCACCCCGGTCAGCCCGAGTAGCACGAGGGTCATCAGCGCGAGGTAGCCGGTGAACCGGCCCAGCACGATCTCGAACCGCTCGACCGGCTTGGACACGACCGTAAAAATGTTCAGGTTCTTGATGTCGTTGGGGATGCCGAACCCGGCCAGCAGCGCGGCCGGGAACAGCACCAACACGCTCAGCACCCCTGTGAGGAACCCGGTGGTGGCTCGCAACTCGTCAGCCGGCTTGACCGACACGAACCACTGGAGCGGGAACAAGAACGGCAGCAGGATGATGAGGAACACCCACAGCAACTGGCTCCGCACCGCCTCCTTGAAGCTCAGCTTGGCAATGGCCCACACCGGCCCTTCGGCCTCGAACAACATGAGCAGCGCGAGCGCGGCCATGAACACGCCCACCCCCACCGCCAGCAGCCACGTCCAGATGCCGATCAGCCGCGGGACACCGACCGCGAACAGTACCGCCCCGATGAGGGCGTACAGTCCGAACGCCACGCCAAGCACGATCACGCGCCGGCGGTCCAGGAGTGCCGTCGCGTAACCGTTAAGCGACTGCCCGAACCGGCGCAGACCGGAGGAGTTGAACGACACGTTCCGCCGCAGGATCTTCCACAGGTCGCGGGCGAACGGCTCGCCCAGCGCCAGCAGCGCAAACAGGCCGCCGATCATGAGCAGCATGGGCCGCAACTGCGACCGCCACTCGGGCACCGGCGGCTTGACCATCTCGCCCGGTTGCGGGGGCGGGGGCGGCGGCGGCTCCAGCGGCATTCCCGCGAAGGCGGTGAACGTGCGCCCGGTCACCAGCTCGCCCAGAAACAGTGCAACCACGGGCGCGTAACAGATGAGCGCGACGGCGCCCATCACCAGCATCCACCGCGACACCGGGACGCGAAGACGCTCGGACTCGGACTTGTCGGTGGGCGTGTACAGCGCATAGACGAGGTACGCGACCAACCCCAGCGCGGCGAACCCGCCGGCGTCCTGTAGCCACGCCTGCAAGAGCCCGGGAACTTGCGCGGCCCCCCACGGGTCGCCCCGGTCCAGTTGCAGTATGCCGAACAACTCCAACGACATTGCACAACCCTTGAATCTTGGCTCGTAGGTGTCAGGCTTGGGGCGGCGGGAGCGATATACGTCCAGCGCCTGACGCTGAACCTTCGGGGTCAGCGGTTCTCAATATTATTCTTGCCGTGGTTCTGGTTCGGCGAGGCGCTGGCGAGCGGTGCCGCAAGCTGCGAGGCCGGAGGCGCGGGGGAACTGGTAACCGGGACCTTCGCCTCTTCCGGCGGCAGGTACCGGCGGCCGGGACGCGCCCGCGACTCCTCAATAACCCGCAGGAACAGTTCTTCCAGGGTGCTCGCGGGGTGCCCAACAGTCTCCAAGGTGCCGCCGTGCTTTCGGAACACGGCTTCGAGGTCGGCCTTCAGTTCGGGCGACTCCTTCACGCTGCTGGCTCGCACTTCGAGCCGCTGCGCGTCTTCGACCAGCGTGGACACCTTGCCGAGCGTCTGGAGGTCACCGTTGTAAAGGATCGCAATTCGCCCGCAGACGTCCTGCACGTCTTCGAGCCGGTGCGAGCACATCAGAATGGTTTTGCCGCGGGCCTTCAGGTCGAGGATGAGGTCCTTCATCCAACGCGTACCGAGCGGGTCGAGGCCGGACGTCGGTTCGTCGAGAATGATGAGTTCGGGGTCGTTGATGAGCGCCTGCGCCAGCCCGATGCGCTGACGCATGCCCTTCGAGTATTCCTTGAGGATGCGCTTCTTGTCGGCCCCGAGTCCCACACGTTCGATTAGCTCGGCCGCACGCGCCTTGCGGACTTCCGGCGGGATGTTGAACAGCCGCCCGTAGAAATCGAGCGTCTCCTCCGCGTTGAGGAACCGGTACAGGTACGACTCTTCCGGCAGGTAGCCGATGCGTTCGTTCTTCTCCACCTTCGCGGCCGCTTCGCCGAACACGAAGGCGTCCCCGCTGGTTGGGAACAACAGCCCGAGAAGGAGTTTGATGGTGGTGGTTTTGCCGGACCCGTTCGGCCCGAGCAGCCCGAAGATTTCGCCCTTGTGAATCTTCAGATCGAGGGCGTTCAGTGCGGTCTTCTTCTTGCGGCCCCAGAAGTCCCGATAGACCTTGGTGAGGTTACGGGTTTCGACCACGACGTCGTCGGCCATTGCGCGCTCTCCGGGTCCGCTCTCACACGTGGGACAACGGTGTTACGTCGGCCCGGGGGCAGCGGTTCGCGGATATGCTACTGCGCGCGCGGAATAAGTGATCTGATCAGGTGTAGCGTCGGCCCCGGCGTGGCCCGGCCGCGCAGTGCCATGCCGACG
>JBJSXS010000922.1:0-3330 GCA_046086545.1 Gemmata sp. | reverse complement strand
CGAGGTCGCGGACGTCGAACTCGGCGGCCAGTCCTACGACTCGTTCGCCTCGCGCAGCGCGTACCCGTCCGCCAACGTCCTGATTTATCAGCTCCCCGGCTCGAACGCTCTGGAAGTGGCGAAGGGGGTGCGGGCCGCGATGGAGAAGGTCAAGCCGTCGCTGCCGGTGGGCATGGAGTACACCATCCCGTTCGACACAACGAAGTTCGTCGAGGCCGCCATCGACGAGGTGTACATCACGCTGTTCGAGGCCGGGTCGCTGGTGCTGGTGGTGATCCTCTTGTTCCTCCAGAACTGGCGCGCGCTGCTCGTGCCCGCGACGACGGTGCCCGACACCATCATCGGCGCGTTCGCGTTCATGCCCCTGCTGGGGTTCTCGGTCAACCTGCTCACGCTGTTCGGCCTTATCCTCGCCATCGGCATCGTGGTGGACGACGCCATCGTGATCGTGGAGAACGCGTCCCAGCACATCGAGAAGGGGATGGCCCCGCGGGCGGCCACGATTCAGGCGATGAACGAGGTGACCGGGCCGGTCATCTCGATCACGCTCGTCCTCATGGCGGTGTTCCTGCCGACCGCGTTCCTCGGGGGCATCACCGGCCAGTTGTACAAGCAGTTCGCGCTCACCATCGCCGCGACCGCGCTCATCAGCGCGGTGAACGCGCTCACCCTGAAGCACGCGCAGTGCGCGGCGTGGCTAAAGCCGGTGCAGAAGAAGGGGCGGTTCGCGCGAGCGTTCGACGCGGTGTACAAGCCGGTCGAGAGCGCGTACGCCTGGTCGATCCGCGGGCTGCTCAAGGTCTGGTGGCTCGCGCTGCTCGTGTTCCTGGCCGTCGCGGTCGGGGCCGGGGTGTGGTACCAGAAGACCCCGCAGGGGTTCCTGCCGGAGGAGGATCAGGGGTACATCGTCATCGCGGTGCAGTTGCCGGACGCGGCCAGCATCGACCGCACCCGCGAGGTGACCGACAAGATGAACACCGTCCTGCGGAACACACCGGGGGTGGAGAGTTGGTTCGTGCTTGGCGGGTTCTCTCTGCTCGACGGTACCGCGGCGCCGAACAGCGCCACCGCGTTCGCCACATGGAAGGACTGGAAGTACCGCGAGGGCCCCGGGCTGTCGCAGAACGAGCTGGTGGGCCGGCTGCGCAAGGACTTCTCCGCGTTCCGCGAGGTGCAGATCCTGGTTCTTGTGCCCCCGTCGATCCAGGGGCTCGGGTTCGTGGGCGGGTTCCAGCTCCAGATCGAGGACCGCGAGGGCGTCGGGACCGACGTGCTACAGGAGCGGGCCAACGCGGTGGTGCAGGCCGGGTGGCGGCGGCCCGAGATCGAGCCGGCCCAGACCCGCAGCACGTTCCGCGCGGGCGTGCCGCAGATCTACCTGAACATCAACCGCGAGAAGGCAGAGAAGATGGGCGTGAAGGTGGACGACATCTTCAGCACGCTGCAGGCGAACCTCGGCTCGGTGTACGTGAACGACTTCAACAAGTTCGGGCGCACGTACCAGTTGCGCATCCAGGCCGACGCGCGGTTCCGCGGCGACACGGAGGCGATCAAGCGCCTGGAGGTGCCCGGGCGGGAGGGCGGCACCAGCCCGGACGGCTTCACGCGCGTCGGCCGCCGCCCACGGGTGCCGCTGGGGACGCTGTTGGACACCGAGATCGTCATCGGGCCTCAGTCGATTATTCGGTACAACCTGTACCCGACCGCGCAGATTCCCGGCGCCGCCAAGCCGGGGTTCAGCTCGGGGGAGGCCATCGACGCTATGGAGGAGGTGGCGAAGAAGGAGCTGCCGTCCACGATGGGGTTCGAGTGGACCGGGCTGTCGTACCAGGAAAAGCGGTCCGGTGGGGCCGCGTTCAACGCGTTCGGCAAGCCCATCACCGAGTCTTACATCGTGTTCGGGCTCGCGGTGCTGATGGTGTACTTGGTGCTGGCCGCACTGTACGAGAGCTGGCTTCTGCCGCTCGCGGTGATCCTGGTGGTGCCGCTCGGGCTGCTCGGGGTGGTTGGCCGCGGTCAACACGAAGGCGTGGCTGCACGACAAATACCCGTCCGTAGCGTCGATGGACAACAACATCTACACGCAAATCGGGGTGGTGCTCATCATCGCACTGGCTTCGAAGAACGCGATCCTGATCGTGGAGTTCGCGCGCGAGCTGCGCATGGCCGGGCGCAGCATCCGCGCGGCGGCCCTCGAAGCGGCCCGCATGCGGTTCCGGCCGATCATCATGACCAGCTTCGCCTTCATCTTGGGTGTGGTGCCCCTGGTGTTCGCGACCGGCGCCGGGGCCGCGAGCCGGCAGTCGCTGGGCACCGCAGTCTTCGGCGGGATGCTCACCGCGACCGTCCTAGCGGTCTTCTTCGTGCCGGTGTTCTACGTTGGCGTTCAGGAGCTTATCGAGGCGCTTGCGAAGTATCCGGGGTTCAAAACACTCCTTTCACGCCTCATCGGTTTCCCGGTAGGTTCAGTGCTCTCGCAGTTGAACTCCGAGAAGGTCCCGAAAGCACCAGACCTGCCGTCGACCGTGCCGGACTCGGTCGCGCACGGTCAGTCCGCCGAAGGCCAGCAACCGGAACGTGAGGGCGTACCCGCAAACTCACCACCACAACCGCCCACCGCATCCTAGCGGCATAAGGCGAAACGAGTCTGGCCCCTGAACTGAAGTCTGCCCCGGCTCTTTTTTGTTTGGTTGAGCATCTTCCGGGCCGCGATGCTTCGCGTGACGCCGCACGCGGACCGACGAAGAAGACCGCTTTAGCACGGTGTCCTTCCAGAACGCAGGATGTTGGGCGTCAGTCTCCTCGACTGCACCGGAAACATCCACTGGTGCGTCTCAGCCGACTGACACGGGTTGGCGGCCCCCATTTACGGATACAGTGAGTTCGATAACACCCACGGCAGCATCAAGCACCACCTCGCGCTATTTCACTACGCTGAGGCGCGTCACGTGATTCGTCCCGGCGTAAGACTGGTTTGGGCTATTGTCGAAAGGATCGGACGAAGCAAACCACACTCGGTCCGCGACTTGAGCGGAGTCGATCAGCCGAAGTGCGTCAGCGACACGGAGTAGTTCGCGATGAAAACGCTTGATCTCCTTGCAGAGCCTGCTACCTGCCAAGTCATCAGGCATAGGTGTCGTCGAGGCCTTGCGTAACCGCATAACGAGACCGGTCGTCGCTATCTTGGCCCGATCATTTGATCGTTTTTTCGGTAAAGAGGCAGTTTGAACCGCCGTGCTGCGCACCATTCACCGCATGTCAGTCACCCCGCGCACTCACGTGTGTTTAAATATTTTGGCAATCGGATAGCCGGTCTGGATTTGTTTTCGG
>JBJSXS010000921.1:0-8614 GCA_046086545.1 Gemmata sp. | reverse complement strand
CCGATCTCCACCATCGGCTTGGGCCGCGTCTCGGTCTCCTCGGCGAGTCGGGTGCCCAACCCGCCGGCAAGAATCACCGCGCGCATATGGAGTCCGCCGTCCGTGACGGAATGTAGTGTCGGTCCGCAAAGGCGGGCGACTTTACCCGCTTTGCCCCGGCGCCTGCAAGCCCAACGATGAGGTTGCACGCTTCTGCAGTTCCAAGTCGAAGGCCCATTTCGTTGAGCGCCTTCAACTTGGAGCCCGGAACTGCACGATGGTGGCTCACCGCGAGGATGAGGATACACCTCCGCAGCCCTTTCATTATGTTGCCGGCACCGCAGGAGCGGGCCGCACAGCGCCGGTCGTGACACGCCGATGGCACGCTCCGTGGCTCGAAGTGGACGCGCTGATCCGGCAGATGTCCGAGGGGCAGCAGTCGCTGGTCGACTTCTCCAACGGTTCCACCGCGGCGAGGGCGAGAAACCGCGCGTCCGGTCTGACGCCCGCGGCGAGGCGGCATCGCGCCCGGTGTGAAGCTGCTCGCCGCCTTCGCGGGAACTCGGACCGGCGGCAGGCACGAACTCCTCACCGACAACGGCGACTCCATCAAGTCGCACACGCTCCGCTACAATGGTGCGTTACGCTGCCCGGCACCGGAGCGGTGCGGGGGGGGCGACATCAGCGCAGACATGTTCGAGCGGCTCGCCAAGTGAGACCGCCTTCTGTTTTGTTACTGTGGCACAGACCGGAGTGCCTGTGCCAGAAAAACAGGGTAAAGCTGGAGTCCCCATGCGCCGTTCCCTTCTGTTGCTCGCGCTGCTCCTCGCGCCGGCGCCGGTGCGCGCCGCGGAGTTCGACCCGAAGGTGCTCGACGCGGTCGTCGAGAAGGCGCTCAAGGAGTTCGACGCCCCGGGCGCGGCGGTCGTCGTCGTGCAGGACGGTCGGGTGATCCACCTGAAGGGTTTCGGGGTGCGCGAGAACGGGAAGGCGGACAAGGTCACGCCGGACACGGTGTTCCCCATCGCGTCGTGCTCGAAGGCGTTCACCGCCACCGCGCTCGCGATGCTGGCGGACGACGGCAAGCTCACCTGGGACGACAAGGTGCGCGACCACCTCGACGCCTTCCGGCTGTCGGACGAGCTCGCGGACCGCGACGTGACCCTGCGCGACCTGCTGTGCCACCGCACCGGGATGCCGCGCCACGACATGCTGTGGGCGGGCCTCACGCGCGACAGCGGCGAGCTGATCAAGCGGTGGGGCAAGGCGCCGGCGGCCAGTTCGTTCCGCTCCAGGTGGGAGTACGCCAACGTGCCCTTCACCGCGGCCGGTGTCATCGCGGGCAAGCTGGACGGCACCGACTGGCCGGGCGTGATGAAGAAGCGCATCTTCGAACCGCTCGGGATGGAGCGCAGCAGCTGCACGAAGAAAGAGGGCACCGCGGACCCGAACCACGCGACGCCCCACTACCGAGGGCTGGACGGGGCGCTGACCGCGCTCGCGTGGGACGACAACGACCACATCGGCGGGGCCGGCGCGGCGAACAGCACCGCACGCGACCTGGGCGCGTGGCTCCAGTTCCAGCTGGCCGGCGGCAAGTACGACGGGCGCCGGCTGCTCACCGAGCGGCAGCTGCGCGAGACCCACACCGCCCAGATCCTCCCGAGGCTCGACGATCCGCTCGCGATCTACTTCCCGCCGCAGGTCACCCGCGTCACCACCTACGCGCTGGGCTGGTTCGCGCACGACTACCGCGGGGTGACGTGCGTGTCGCACGGCGGCACCCTCACCGGCGTGCGGGCGCAGTGCATGCTCGTGCCGGACAAGAAGCTGGGGGTGTTCGTGCTGTGCAACCAGCGCCCGTCCTACGTCACCGAGGCGGTGTGCAAGACCGCGCTGGACCTGCTGCTGGCCCTCCCCGCCGAGGACTGGGTCGGGTTCTACAAGGCCCAGATGGCGCGGCTCGACTTCAACACCGCCGCCGGGCAGAAGAAGCGGGAGGCGGCCCGCAAGCCGAACACGAAGCCGAGTCTGGAACTGAAAGAGTACGCGGGCGCCTTCGAGGACCGCGCCTACGGCCGCGCGGAGGTGGCGTTCGAGGACGGCCGGCTGCTGGTCCGGTGGGGAAAATTCACGTTCCGCGCCGACCACTACCACTTCGACACGTTCACCGCGGCGCCGGTCGAGCCGAAGGCGGCGGCGGTGTCGCTCGACCGGACCACGTTCGACCTACAGTTCCGGCTCGGGGCGAGCGGCGAGGTCGAGGGCATGAGGTTCCTGGACCAGGAGTTCAAACGCGCGAAGAAGTGAGCGCGCGATTCCGGATGACTCCGGGACCGCGGCGCGGCATCATGTCGCGGTCGCTATCCCGGAGGACTACTGTGCGCCAGTTCCTGTTACTTTTCGCCGCGGCACTCACGCTCGCCTCCGGCACCCCGGCTCGCGCGGCCGATAAGGCGCCGCCGAACGTCCTGCTCATCCTGTCCGACGACCAGAGCGCGCCGCACCTCGGCTGCTACGGCACCGCGGACATCAAGACGCCCAACATCGACGCGTTCGCCAGGGACGCGGTGCGCTTCGATCGTTACTACGTGGGCACCCCGCAGTGCGTGCCGTCGCGGGCCACCATCATGACCGGGCGCTCGGCCCTCGCGGTGCAGAACACGAGGTTCTCCGCGCCGCTCGCCGCCGAGTACAAGGTGTTCCCCGAGATCCTCAAGGAGAAGGCCGGGTACTTCGCGGGCGTGGCCGGCCGCACGCACCACCTCGACGGCTCCGCGACCCCGCCCGAGACGGCGACCGTGTTCGAGCGGTTCGCGCTCAAGACGTTCGCCAGGCGGTTCGATTACGCGAAGACGGCCGGCACCCGCGACGCGACCCTCGCGCAGTACCGCGAGTTCCTGGATGCCGTCCCGAAGGGCAAGCCGTTCGTGCTGCAGCTGTGCTTCAGCGACCCGCACCGGCCGCTCGACAAGAACGCGATCCCGCAGCCGCACGACCCGGCGAAGCTGAAACTGCCGCCGTTCTACCCGGACACGAGGCTGGTGCGCGAGGACCTCGCGCGCTACTACGACGAGATTTCGCGGTTCGACGCGGACGTGGGCGCCGTGCTCGCGGAGCTCAACAAGCGCGGCCTCACCGACAGCACGCTGGTGGCCGTCTCCGCGGACAACGGCGCGAGCCAGTTCCGCGGCAAGGGGACGCTGAACGAGTTCGGCGTCCACTGCCCGCTGATCGTGCGGATGCCCGGCGGGCGCGGCAAGGCGGCCGAGGCACTCAAGCAGCTGATTTCCGGCGAAGACCTCGCGCCCACGTTCCTCGCCGCCGCGGGGCTGGAGCCGCCGAAGGAGATGACGGGCCGCAGCTTCCTGCCGCTACTGAAGGGCGAGACGGGCGCCGCCCGCGAGTACGTGTTCGCGCAGCGGGGCGCGCACGGCAGCGGGCTGCCGCAGACCTCGGCCGCGTTCGACCTCGGCCGGTGCGTGGTGGGCGAGAAGCACAAGCTGATTTACAACGCGCTGTGGCAGCTCCCGTACTGGCCGGTGGACTTCGCCGGCGACGAGATGTGGAAGGAGTTGGTGCAGCTGCACAAGGACGGGAAGCTCGCGCCCGAACTCGCGAAGCTCTACTTCAGCCCCACGCGCCCGATGTTCGAACTCTACGACCTCGCCGCCGACCCGCACGAGATGAAGAACCTCGCGGGCACGCCCGAAGTGGCCGATGTGGAGAAGAGGCTCAAGGCCGCGCTGCAGGAGTGGATGATACTCCAGCGCGACTTCGTGCCGCTCCCGGTCCCGCCGCCCGCCAAGAAGAAGAACTGACGCCGCGGCGGGATCAGGCCGCGCCGCGCGGGGGTGCCGAGGACCCGGGCGGCGGCGCCGGACGCGGCGGGCCGAGTGCGACCGGGTAAGATGCGCGCCCGCCCAGCTTCGCTGCCCGTCTGAGTTCCGCGCGCGGATCTTAAACAATTCCGTCAAAAGCGGCATAACCCGCTGGCGCTCTGGCGCGGTTGTGCCGATTACTCATGACAAACACTCGCTCTCAGGAGTCGTCATGAGTACCCCCGCTCGCGGCGCCACGGCCGGCCCCCGGCTCGGTTTCGAGGCGCTGGAAGACCGCACCACCCCGACCGCCGCGTACACGCTGAGCGCCGGTTCGCTGGTGTCGTTCGACACCGACACTCCGGGCACCTCAACGGCGGTCGCGGTCACCGGGGTGGCGGCCAACGAGGCGCTGGTCGGCATCGACTTCCGCGCCGCCGACCGCGAGTTGTACGCGCTCGGGGTGAACGCGACCGCGAACACCGGCACACTGTACACGATCGACACGCAGACCGGCGCGGCGGCCGCGGTCGGCGCGACCGCCGCGGTCAAGTTCGTGGACGGCACCGGCAAGGCGGTCGACCTGCCGGACCCGGGCGCGACCGATTACGGGATCGATTTCGACCCGGCCGATGACCGGCTGCGGGTCGTCACCGGCAGCGGCTTGAACTTCCGCGTCGATGCGACCACGGGCGCGCCTGTAGACGGCAACAACGGGCTGTCCGGCGCGGTCGCCGGCACCAACCCGGACGGCGCCATCGGCGGGCTGCCTGCCGGCTCGACCGGGGTGGGGGCGACCGCGTTCCGCACCGATGCGGGCGGCGCCGTGACGCAGTACACGCTCGACGCCGCGAGCGACTCGCTGTACGTCCAGAGCCCGTCGATCAGCGGCACGCAGACCGCGCGGCTGAACCTGAAGGTGGGCGGCACCGCCCTCAACTTCAGCCGCACGAATGGGTTCGACATCGGCCCCGGCGGCGCGGTCGCGGTGCTGACGGTGGGCGGCGGCACGCGCCTGTACCAGATCGACCTGGGTACAGGGGCCGCGACCGACATCGGGGCCGCGCCGGCGGGCGCGACGGGGCTCGCGCTGGCGCTGCCGGCCCCGGCCGGCGAGATCGCGTTCGAAGGCGCCACCTACACCGCGGCCGAGGCCGGCGGGGCCGCGACGGTCACGCTGACGCGCGCCGGCGGCACGGCGGGCGAAGTCACCGTGACGGTGTCCGCGACCGACGGCACCGCAGCGGCCGGTTCGGACTACGCCGCGGGACCGTACACCGTCACCTTCGCGGACGGGCAGACCACCGCGACGCTCGCCATCCCGCTCGTCGCCGACCCCGCGGCCGAAGGGGACGAGGCGTTCACCCTGACCGTTTCGGCCCCGACCGGGGGCGGGACGGTCGGCGCGCAGGCGACGGCGACGGTCACCGTCGCCGACGCCGGTCTGCCGGTGGTCGCGCCCCCGGTGCCGGTCGCGGCGCCGCCGGCGGTCGCGCCGGCCGTGCGGCAGCCCGGCATCGTGGTCGCCTCGGGGCCAGGCGCGGCCACGGTGCAGGTGCTGAGCGCGGACGGCACCGTGCGCATGAGCTTCGCGCCGTACGGGGCGGGCATGGTTAGCGGCGTCCACGTCGCCACCGGGGACGTGACCGGTGACGGGATGGCCGACATCATCACGACCCCGGCGGTGGGCGCGCCGCACGTGAAGGTGTTCGACGGGGCCACCGGCGAACTGGTGCGCAGCTTCTACGCGTTCGACCCGACGTTCCTGGGCGGGCTGAGCGTGGCCGGCGGGGACGTGAACGGGGACGGCCTCGCGGACATCGTGGTGGGCACCGCGATGGGCTCGTCGCACGTGAAGGCGTTCGATGGGGCCACCGGCGGGCTGCTCGCCAGCTTCTACGCGTACGGCGCGTTCGCCGGCGGGGTGACCGTGGCCGCGGGCGACGTGAACGGGGACGGGGCGGCCGACATCATCACCGGCACCGCGACCGCGTCGTCGCACGTGAAGGTGTTCAGCGGGCGCGGCCTCGCGGTGCTCCACAGCACGTTCGCGTTCGTCGGGCACGGCGGCGGCGTCACGGTGGCGGCCGGCGACACCAACGGCGACGGCAGGGCGGACGTGATCGTCGGCACCGCGACCGGCACGTCGCAGGTGAAGGTGTACAGCGGCGCGACGCGCGAGGTGCTGCGGACCTTCCGCGCGTACCCGTTCGCGTACACCGGCGGGGTGAGCGTGTCGGCCCAGGACCTGAACGGCAACGGGCTGGCCGACATCCTGACCGGCACCGCGGGGGAGACGTCGCACGTGAAGGGGTTCGACGGCGGCACCGCGGCCGAGGTCAACAGCTTCCTGGCGTTCGGTGCCGGGTTCGGCGGCGGCGTGTTCATCGCCTGACGCGCCGACCTCGCGGCCCGCGGCTCCGCGGGCGCGTGCCCCGCGGAGCCGGGAGCGACTTCACGGCCCGCGACCGTCACTTCACTTCGAGGTTGATGTTCTCCGAGTGGCTGTTGAACTCGGGGGCGTACATGCACTCGATGTGCGCGAACCCCGTCGGGTACTTGCCCCGGTGCTGCACCCGCACGGGGTACTCGAACACGTACACGCCCTTCGGCAGGTAGTCGATGAAGAAGTGCGTCGCGGTGTCCTTCGCGCTCTCGTAGTAGCCCAGGCCGTCCTGGTACTTGTACCGGGAGAGGACGTTCACCGGCTCGGTGCCGCTGCCGCGGTGGTCCTTCAAGTGGACGTACTCCATGTCGCGGTCGGTGCGCAACACCACGCGAACGATCACCTCGTCGCCCACCGCGAGTGCCTCGCCCTCTTTAACGGGGTTGATCACCGGGCCGGCCTTGGTGAGGGTCTTCTTGTACAGCTTCTTTTCGAGCTTCAGCGGGGTGCCCTCGTGTGGGGTCACCTTGCCGACGTCCTCCAGATAGCTCCAGTGGACGCTGCCCCAGCTGACGCCCTTGTCGGCCTTCGTCACCTGAACGGCGCCCATTGAGGGCTTCACCTCGTCGCGCACGAACTTGTGCTCGTAGAACCCGGTGCCGGCTTCAACCTTCTCCGGCCTGATGACGGTGCCGCCGACCTTCACCTCCACGAGCGCGTCGGACGCCAGCATCTTGTCGCCGCGCAGCAGGAGGGCGTACACCGCGTCCGCGGTCGCCTTCGTGGTCTTCCAGTCCTGGGTCTGCTTCTGCTTGAGCAGCCAGACCTTGCAGTCCTCGACCGCCTTCTCGTCGCTCATCACCTCGTCGAACGCCTCGACCATCATCGCCTGCGTCTCGATGGGGGCGCGGACCCAGGAGAACGACAGCTCGGTGTCGCGCCAGTACATCCCGAGCTCGTCGTCGGTCTTGGAACGCTCCTTGATCGACCTCATGATGTCCTGCGGCGCGTCCTTCACGCCGAACCGCTTCAGCGCGAGCGCGAGGTGCGCCTGCGACTGCCGGTTCGCGAGCTGCAGCCAGTACTTTTGCGATTGACCCAGCCAGTAATCGCGCATGGCCCCGTGCCCGTCCGCGACGGGCTTGTCCTTCAAGAAGAAACTGCGCCCGTACAGGTACAGCGCCATCGTGGGGGTGAGGCGGTTCTCGTCCGGGCGGTGCTTGAGCGCCCACTGGTACTGCTCGTTCGCCCAGTGGTCGAGGCGGTCGATGGCCCGAACGGCGCTCGCGGTGTCGATCTTCACGCCCAGGTGCCGCATCCGGCCGAACCCGGTGGTGATGTACAGCGTGATGTAGTCGTTGCCGCGCCCGCCCGGGAACCACGGCCACGAGCCGTCCGCGTACTGCATGTCCGCGAGCTTCTGGAGCTGCCGCGCGGTTTCCGCGTTCAGCCGGTTGTCGTCGAACAGGGTGCCGACGTTCTTGCGGGCCGCGCTCTCGGCTTGCGCCTGGCGCACCCACGGGGTTTCTTCTAGCACCACCGCCTTGAGGTCCTGGTTCTTCTCCAGCGGGCTGTCGAGCGCGGGCGTGTTCTTCCACTGGTCGAAGATCTTGCGGACCTTCGGGTCGCTGTTGGCGATGTGGCGCGCGAGCGCGTTCGCGTACAGCCGGTTGAAGGTCTGCTCGGCGCACTCGTGGGGGTACTCCATCAGGTACGGCAGCGCCATGACCGCGTACCACGCGGGCTGGCTCACCATCTGGACCGTGTAGCTCTGGTGCCGCAGCGTGTCGCTCTCGCCGCTCTTGCGGAGCTTCACGAACTCGAAGTCCTTCGCCCCCGGCCCGCGGATCGGCAGCGGCAGCGATTCCGTCACCAGCACGCGCCGCGACAGCACCGGGATGACCCCCTCTTCGCCGTCCGACAGCTTATCGGTCGCGGCGACCGCCTTGTACGTGAGCGGCCCGGTGTCATCGGGCACGCTGACCGTCCACGACAGCGTGCGGCTCTCGCCCGCGGCGAGGTCGAACGGCTGGTCCGGGTTCGCCAGCCCGAGCTGTGCGTCAACCGGCTTGTCGGTGCGCGTCTCCTTGAACGAGAGGCGCGCGGTTCCCTTCTGGCGCGCGGCGCTCGAGTTGCTCACCTTAACAGTGAACTCGAGCTGGTCGCCCTCGCGCAGGAACCGCGGCGGGTTCGGCTGCGCCATCAGGTCCTTGGCGGTCACGAGGGTGTCGGTGACGAACCCGCTGCGCAGCTCCCGGTCGTGCACGAACCCGAGGAGCTTCCACCTGGTGAGCGCCTCCGGCACGGTGAACTCCAGGCGCACGGTGCCATCTGCGGCTGCGGTCAGGTGCGGGAAGAAGAACGCGGTCTCGTTCAGGTTCTTACGCGGGCTGACGTTGTTGAGGTCCGGGCCGGCGCCCGGCGCGCC